>NZ_JANS01000009.1:0-211212 GCF_000524255.1 Streptococcus sp. AS20
CGTTTTATAAATCTTTTTAACATGTTGAACATCTAATAATGTCATCGTTTTTCTCCTATCTATTTTAAAATCCTAAGTAGAGAGTTTGAACAGATTGACGAACTGCATAGCCAAATTCTGCTCGTTCAATTTCTTTCAAACTAGGTTGACCTTGTGAAGTTTTGCTTTTGAATTGTTTTTTCAATCGTCTCATCTTCTGCTCCTTCTTCTTTCTGACAAGTTTATTGTAAGATATCTTGTGGTGTTCATCCATAACTTAATCTTTCATTTATTGCTTTTATCTTACATTTTTGTAAGATTCATTTTTGCACTAGATAAGCAATCAGAGCAATCAACCAGAGATGAGCAGGGTAAAATACATAAAAGAAATATTTACTCCACTTAGTCACAGGACCGCGCTCACCATTATAGAGCGAAATGAATGGCAGCACTGTAATAAAGAGCCAATCCGAATTATAAAGCATCATTGAGAGGGTTGTAACCCATGTCGGATAAATCTGAATGCTCATACAAAATAGGGCAAGCGCTAAAATACCATACAGCAGATTTCGTAAGTTTTTCTTTTCTCGACAGATATACGTAATCAGCATAAATGGAATCAAGGGCAGGCCACCTTCCGTTATGAAACTAGCTGCCAGCAAAACAAGAATCCCCAGAAGAAAACGAATAGGATTTTCTTTCATTCGATAAGTATGATTACTCTTGGAAATGCCGAAAAAAAGATTGAGCACAAGCACGCCACATGCCAAGGTTAAGAAAATATTATTGTTGAGCTGAACGCTTTTTGCCTGGAAAAGAAAATTGATAACTGTATTTCCTATAAACATAATAGCAGCCCAAGAAAAGAGACGGAAATTGTAAAGCAAACGGCTGCGAGTATAAATAAAACCTTCCACTGCTGCAAAAGCAAACCAAGCTGCAACACAGCGTGTCAAAGCATGAAAAATACCAGCCCATTCCCCCGATAACAAACCTGGTATTTTATCCAGATGATCAAAGATCATGAGAAAAGCCATTAACAATTTTAGCTGAAAAGCATTTAAACCTTTTGTTTTCATTTTAGTTTCTCCTAAATATGAACTTATTTTCTAACTCTATGATACAAAAAAAAGAAAGGTTGCCACCATAACATAACCTTTCATTTGTATCGTTTTTTCTTACACTTTTGTAAGATTGTCAGCTCATTCAAACAGCAGTTTCTGCTCTTTAAACGTAACCATGACAGTTGTCCCTTCACCTACAACCGACTGCAAGTGCAGTTCATGTCCTAACTCGTCCGCAATCTTCTTAGACAGGTAAAGTCCTAAACCAGATGATTGCTGGGTTAAACGACCGTTATAACCAGAGAAGCCACGCTCAAACACACGCAAAATATCACTGTTTTGAATGCCCAGACCTGTATCTTTCAGATAAAGCGTATCATCTTTAAAATAAATCTCAATGCCACCTTGACTGGTATATTTCAGACTATTTGAGAGAATTTGCTCCAAAATCACCACAAACCATTTTTTGTCCGTAATAATCGTTTGTTTCAAATCATGCAAGTCCAAACTTAAACCTTGCTGAATAAAGAAAATGGCATATTTTTTGACAACTTCCTTGACCATTTCCTCTATGTTTTCTTTCTGGACACTCAAATCATCATGAAAACTCTCCAAGCGCAAATATTGCAACACCAGATTGGTATAAGAATCGATTTTAAAAATTTCTTGTTCCAGCTGCTTTTTCAGTGTTTGCTCACCCAAATCCTGCACCAAAAGCTTACTAGCAGCAATCGGTGTTTTTATCTGATGCACCCAAAGTGTATAATAATCCAGCAAATCATTCTGCCTAACTCGCTCCTGCGCTTTCAGCTCCTTTTTTTCATCCTCTAATTTTTCTATTTTGGAAAATAGCAGAGCTTCTAAAGGTGTATCTGCTTGTCCCTCGCCATATAAAGCAGCTCGTCGAAAGTTTTGATAGTGCTTAACAATATCAAACACAAGACCAATCATGCTAAGCAAACACAGCATCAACATGACATAGTACAATACAGCCTGCGCATCATCATACAGTAAACTAAAAGCAAATAATATCACATAAAATATCAGCAGAATAATAAAAGAAAATTGACGCGAACGCAGATAATATCTGAAAAACAACCATTTATTTTGAGAATTCATTCGTCAATCCGTACCCAATTCCTTTCTTGGTTTCAATAAAATTTTTCAGTCTAGCATCTTCTAATTTCTTGCGCAGGCGGGCGATATTGACTGATAAGGTATTGTCATCAATAAAGAAATCACTGTTCCAAAGTTCTTTCATGAGATCATCACGCGAAACAATACTGCCAGAATGCTCAAATAGCACACGCAGAATTTGAAATTCATTTTTCGTTAACGTAATCACTTCTCCATCATACATCATATCCATGGACTTGAGATTGAGAATAACCCCATGGTATTCCAACAAACTTTGATCTGTCCCAAATTCATACGAACGACGCAAGAGTCCTTGAACCTTAGCCAACAAGACATTATTATCAAATGGCTTCGTCACAAAATCATCTCCGCCCATGTTAATCGCCATGACAATATCCATCGCCTGATCACGTGAAGATAAAAACATAATAGGCACTTTAGAAATCTTGCGAATTTCTTGGCACCAATGATAACCATTAAATAACGGTAGACCAATATCCATCAGGACTAGATGCGGTTCTTCCTTAACAAAAATCGTCAACACCTGCATAAAATCCTCTACAGCAATCACCTCAAATCCCCATTGTTCCAGCATTTTTTTGACTTGTTGACGAATGACGGCATCGTCTTCCACTAATAATATCTTGTGCATGCTATCCCTCTCTTCTGTTTTCTTTTTCTATTATAACAAAGACTTGATGAAATATGCTATACTAACAGTAAATCTACGAAAGAGAATGACTATGGGAAATATTTTTAACTATTTAGAAGACATACAATACGATAACATCTATGATCAGCCCTTTACAGAGCTGGATTTTTTGCTCCTAACCGAAATTACTTACTTAAACTACGATACAATCGTCACGGACAGTCTTGAACTACAAAAAGCGAGCCGTTTAATTGATGTACCACAATATATGTCTGAAGTAAACTCCCTGATGAATACCAAACATCGCTTAAAGCTTTTGACGCAGGCTGCTATAGTGAAGCGTTATAAAAACCTCAAACTCTTTGGTTATGTAAACGATATTGATCTTGAGATGCAAAAGCAATTTGCCGCTATGGTTTATAAAATTAACTTAGACACCTATGTCATTGCTTTTCGCGGAACAGATGATTCCATTATCGGCTGGAAAGAAGATTTCCATATGACTTATATGGAACATGTCCCTGCCCAGCAAACTGCTGTGCACTACGTTCAAAAGGTTATGAAGGCATTTCCAAAAGCCACCTTTATCTTGACCGGACATTCCAAAGGTGGTAATCTAGCGACTTATGCTAGCAGCCAAGTAGAGCCTGCTTTGCAAGATAGAATCAAGCAAATCTACAGTTTTGATGCTCCAGGATTAAACCATACGATTATTGAAACAGAGGGATATCAAAGCATTGCTTCAAAAATCAAACGCTACATTCCGCAGGGCTCTATCGTCGGAATGATGCTGGAAACGCCTAAACAAGCTCACATTGTTAAAAGCGTAGCCATTGGTGGAATTGCTCAACATGACACTTTCTCTTGGCAGATTGAAAATAAGCACTTTGTTTTACTTAACACGCTCAATCCAGACAGCATTCAGACAGACAAAACTCTAAAAGAATGGGTGGATGCTGTTCCAGATGACGATCTAAAAGATTTCTTTGATGTCTTTTTCGGTCTCATTTTAGACGCTCAAATTACATCTATTGATGAATTTTTCCAGCCCAACAGTATCAAGAAATTACTGACTATTGTCCAAAATGCCCAAGCCCTAACAGACCAAGAAAAAGAAATGCTGAACCGCTTAACTCGACTCCTCATTTCAATCCGTTACCAAACTTGGATTGATGATTTTAAAACACCCAATCCAGCCACTTTTATGACCGATATGCGAGGGAATTGGGCTAGTCTGGCGGAGAGGTTTTCATTTTTAAATAAAGATGAATAGTACTTTAACTAATTTAATCAAAAAATGAATGACTAGTCACATTTGTAAGACCGTCATTCATTTTTTATTCTAATATTATTCTTTCTAAATCACCCAATCAAACTCCCATTTGGCACGCTTGGGTCAACACTCAGAAGTGTCAACTGATCGCCATATTCGGCTGAGAGAATCATGCCTTGACTGATACGCCCCATCATTTTGCGTGGCTTAAGGTTGGCTACGATTTGTACTTTCTTACCGACTAACTCTTGTTCGTTTGGATAGTATTTAGCAATCCCAGAGAGGATTTGACGATCTTCTGTGTCTCCGGCGTCCAAGCGAAATTGGAGTAATTTATCACTCCCTTCCACTTTAGAAACTTCTTTGACTTCTGCGACACGAATTTCCAGCTTATCAAAGTCGTCAAATTTGATTTCTTTACGGTTGAGTGTGAGTTCTATTTCTTCTGGCTTCCATTCCTTCTTAATAGCTGGCTTGCCACTTTCCATCTGCTCTTTGATATAGGCAATTTCTTCGTCCATATCAAGACGTGGGAAGATTGGTGTCCCTTTGGCAACTACTTTAATACCCGTTGGCAGTCCTGCTAAATTTAGATTTTCTAGGTCAAAATCTGCCTCCAAACCAAGCTGTTCCATGATGGCATTTGATGTGGTCATCATAAATGGCTGAATGAGGTGAGCCACCACGCGTAGGCTGGCTGCCAAATGCGCCATAACCGCTGCTAAGTCATCACGTTTAGCTTCATCCTTAGCCAATACCCACGGAGCTGTCTCATCAATGTATTTATTGGTACGA
Source organism: Streptococcus sp. AS20 (assembly GCF_000524255.1). Classification (NCBI taxonomy): domain Bacteria; kingdom Bacillati; phylum Bacillota; class Bacilli; order Lactobacillales; family Streptococcaceae; genus Streptococcus; species Streptococcus sp. AS20. Next base: position 4,901 of record NZ_JANS01000009.1, read on the forward strand.
GAAATAATATTCCAAACCGCTTCAAGGGCGCGTGGATAATCCACAGCATTCATTTGTTTGTGGTATTGTGCCAAATTATCAGCAACTACTGCTGCCAAATCAGCATCGAAGTCCGTCACATTTTCCACATAAGCAGGAATCTCACCACCAAAATACTTGTTAATCATGGCAACGGTACGGTTGAGGAGATTACCAAGGTCATTGGCAAGTTCATAGTTGATACGACCAACATAATCTTCTGGCGTAAAAGTGCCATCAGAACCGACTGGAAGACTACGCATGAGATAATAGCGAAGCGGATCAAGTCCGTAGCGCTCTACCAGCATTTCTGGGTAAACGACATTTCCTTTAGACTTAGACATCTTGCCGTCCTTCATAACAAACCAACCGTGGGCAATCAGGCGCTCTGGTAATTTCAAGTCTAACATCATGAGCATAATTGGCCAATAAATGGAGTGGAAGCGCAGAATGTCTTTCCCAACCATGTGGAAGACTGTACCATTCCAGAACTTATCAAAGTTGGCATGGTCATCTTGACCGTAACCAAGAGCTGTTGCATAGTTGAGAAGGGCATCAATCCATACGTAAACCACGTGCTTAGGATTTGAAGGTACTTTAACGCCCCACGTAAAGGAGGTACGCGAAACTGCTAAATCTTCCAAACCGGGCTCAATAAAGTTCTTGATGATTTCATTCATACGACCATCTGGCTGGATAAAATCAGGATGTGCATGGAAAAATTCTACCAAACGGTCAGCGTACTTACCCAAACGCAAGAAGTAAGATTCTTCTGACACCCATTCAACTTCGTGACCTGATGGGGCAATTCCTCCGATAACCTTGCCAGTTTCATCACGGAAAACTTCTTCTAACTGACTTTCAGTGAAAAATTCTTCATCAGAAACAGAGTACCAGCCTGAATATTCACCTAAGTAAATATCATCCTGAGCCAAGAGACGTTCAAAGACATCTGCCACAACTTTTTCATGGTAGTCATCAGTTGTGCGGATAAATTGATCATAAGAGATATCCAACAATTCCCAGAGTTCTTTTACTTCTTCTGCCATTCCATCCACATATTTCTGAGGAGTTATGCCCGCTTCTTCTGCTTTTTGTTGAATCTTTTGACCGTGCTCATCAAGCCCTGTCAAATAAAAAACATCATACCCCATGAGACGCTTGTAACGAGCGAGGACATCACAAGCAACAGTCGTATAAGCACTCCCTATATGGAGCTTGCCAGATGGGTAATAAATCGGTGTCGTAATATAAAATGGTTGTTTTTCAGTCATTTTTTAATCCTTTCAAGGCGAATGAAACCTTTTTTGATAACACTTTATTATAACATATTACACAGCTTTTTAAATGAAAAATAGAGTTGACTCACGTTATGCTCATAATCATTAGTATATTATTCTTGCTTAAATCTTATGCTTAGTATAAAATAATAATATTGAATGAGGCTTGTTTTATATGAATTTAGTATGTTATAAATGAGTTTTCGTTCTCTACACCACGTTTTATGAGGAGTTATGGAAATGAGCGAAAAACGAATGAAAATGATAGGTTGGGTGGCGACATTCATGTCTGTTATGATGTATGTATCTTATATCCCACAAATTATGGATAATTTAGCTGGACATAAGGGAAACTTTATCCAACCTTTGGTAGCTGCAATCAACTGTAGCCTTTGGGTTTATTATGGTTTGTTTAAAAAAGAACGCGATTTACCACTTGCTGCTGCAAATGCTCCAGGTATTGTATTTGGACTTATTACTGTACTAACAGCAATGTTTTAACCCTGATTGAATTGTCTTACTGTCCTATCTGACAGTAAGGATTTTTGTTGACAGTTCTTACAATAATAGAATTACAAACAAAAACTCTGATTTACTCAAAAACAAAAGCTCTATCTAAATGGACTAGTCAGATAGAGCTCTATTTTTTTATATTTGTACCTTTTTAGAAAAAGATTTTTTAGTATTCCTTTACTATATTTAATGCTATCTGTTTTTAAACTATATTTTCAACAGCAGCTTCATTTTTCACCTTTTTATCTCACATAAGCTTCGCAGCACCTTTATCCTGATTTCTCTGCAAGATTCCTAGCAAGATCTCCTTTTCTATTTTTCGCTTTTATCTATTCAAAAAGGAAAATCGTTTTAATACGTCACGACACTCAGGTTTCCGCTTTCATATTCTGCGATGAAGATATTAGAAATATCAGTATAGCCTTCCTTAGCGAGCCTCTCGATTAACCATTCTTCTGTTTTGTCAATAGACTCTAAAATATCAATCTGGATGACACCATCTGTGATAATGGGGTATTTCGGATTTTCCTCACCTGCTTGTACGACAATAAGCTGACCGTTTTGTTCCATGACTGCTCGCTTGACCTGCTTTAGTTGAAAAATTCCTTGACTACGCAACTTCAGAGCCACATCAGCCGCTGAAAGGCCAACGGAGCGGCAAGCTTCAGGGCTCAACTTCCCGTGCTGAATCAGGGTAGTCGGTTTACCATCAATCAAATGCTTGACTGCCCGAATATTGTTATTGAGCCATTTTAGAGTCAAAACTAAGATCGTCCACATAATGAGGATGATCGCATACTGGAGAATGTTAATAGAACTATTGTAAATCACCCCACCAATAATACCACCTAGAACATAATTTTGAATCTGGTCGATCGCGGAATTAGGTGCCAGATTTCCTTTTCCTGTCACATTGATAACAAACACGAGTGAAAACAGCCCCAACGCTAATTTAATCAAGATTTCAAGAAAATTCAATGTCATTTTTTAACCTCCACTAATTTGATATCTGTTGTCTTATGCAATTTAATTTTTTCCAGTAAATACTTATCTGGCTCACTGCCACTCATAGCTCGATAAAAATCTTTTCCAACTTTTAAAATTGCTCCATCCGTCGCAGCTGAAGTGTTGACATAAACCTCTGACTTATCTACTCCCAAATCTTTTGAAATAACTTCAATAAAATGAAGAGAGGTTTGGAACTGGTTATTAGAGGCTTGATTCGTCTGAAAAGTGCTAATCCCAATCAGAACGATAGCAATCAAAGACAAAATGGAGATAATCGCCAATTCACGAAATTTCGAATCGCGCTTATTTCGATAAGCCTTAAAAGCAAAAAAACCTGTCACAAGTAACAACAAAATAGAAAGTCCAATCGTCCCCCAGTTTTGCTGGTCGATTTGACTCAAAACATAATCATAAGAATAAAATTTCATTTTATCTCCCTCTATTTTTTCGGTCTATTATAGAAAATTTTTCAATATTTTTCAATATTTCTAGAAATCGTATTTTAACAAGATAATAGGAGCGAGACAAAAATTAGTAACTCAAAGAGTTCAATTTTGTCGTCCCACTCCCACAACGATAATTAGACTAAAAAAGTTTCAAGCTAAACAGCAACTGTGTCGTACAAGTCGCATCATAAACATCTGAAATAAGGGTCTTTCTTTTCAAATCCAATCTAGCAATGAATCAGTGTATCCTTTTAGATAACCGGTAAGAATAAATCATTGGCACTACAATCATAATGATTAGAATAAAAACAAGCACGAACGTAACTGCAATCTGAACGAAACCATTAAAGAAAATGATAATACCACCAATCACCCAAATTTTACCAGCCAGACGATGTGTCTTTATCCAATTATCATCATTATCCAAAGTCCATGGCAAACGTATACCAACCGTATAATTGCGACGAGTTTTTGGCATGTAATTCCCAATAGCAATAAATAGAACTCCTAAAAACATACCATTCATCAGAGCATGATTAACTGCATAACCCAAGGCTTGCGCGTAAATAACTGTCATGACTAAACAAGATGTCAAAGGAATAATCCAATAAACCAGATGCCACATTTTCAAGCTAATATTCTTAGATTTAGGATCCTTGCTAGTCACAAATAAACAAAACCAATGTAGAAGCAGCAGAAAACTAGGAATACCAAAAACTGTAAACCCTCGACTACTGAATCCATTTACTTGATTCGAAAAATCAAAATGCGTTGCGACTGTTTGGGGCAACTGTTGCCAGAAAAGGCAGCCTATCAACATAGGCACCAAAATACTAGCACTCGTTAGTATCAATAGTTTTTTATCAATCTTCATTAATCTTATCTCCTTTCAATTCAGCTAACCAAACTACAATGTCTTCCAAGACTGAAGTATTGAGTTCATAATAGATATAATTTTTCTGGCGCGTCTCCAAAATCAAATCTGCTTTTTTTAAAATATTAAGATGGTGCGAAATGGTAGCTCCCGTCAATTCAAACTGGTCTGCTATTTCCCCAGCGGACAGACTGCCCATTTTTAGCAAATCTAAAATCGCTCTTCTCACAGGATGAGATAAGGCCTTAAAGGTATTAGCGAAACTCATGAGTTTCCCTCTTTTCTTTTTGTAAAATGGCTAGCGCTAAACACAAGAAAGGTAAAACTGCCAGAAGTCCTGTGGGTGTCGGACCTAGAATACGCAAGGCTAATGCTTTTTCTGTTGGCAATTGAAATAAAAGACCCACGCCAACAATGGCATTAACAGCACCGTGCAAGAGTGCTGGAGCCCAGATAGAATTCGTCTTTTCCATCACCCAACTTAATAAAATGCCTAAACTAAAACAAAAAACAAACATTGCAATCACTCCCAGCCAAGGATATGCAAAATAAGTTAGTCCATAATTATATCCCTGCAAATTAATTGGCAGATGCCAAATACTCCAGATAAGTCCAACTAATAAGTGCGCTTGAACTATTGAAAAACGCTTGCGTAGTGCTGGATAAAGATAACCACGCCACCCAATTTCCTCACCAATAGCAAACAGACTATTAAGAAAAGGCGCATACGTCAAAGCTGAAAATAGTTGTGCAAAAATAACGACCTGTATGGGAAGATTTATTTGAGGACTACCTGTTCTTCCCAGCATTTCTCGCAACGTCTCAAAACCAAGACTAAACTGTTTGCTAAAGACGATGTAATACAGTCCTGCTCCTAAAAAACTCAATACCGCAGGCAGCCAAAGCGCTAATAAATAATAGCGCCAACATCCTTTGAGATTTGTTGAAAATTGAGCCTGTAATTTCATGTTTGCTGATCTCATTTTCTTTAAGATAAAAAAAGCAAAAGCTGGCATCCACATGGCAAGAATAGTTCCAGCCTGAGCGATAGGCTCGCCAAGCTTGACATCAGCTAACCATAGCCCAATCCAAATCAACCAAGCTAAGCTATAAGATAAAAAAATAAAAGTAAGCATATCCGTTTTCTTCGACATTTAAGTTACACTTTCTATTTAGATAATCTTCTAAATAGAATTATACTCTTTCTTTTAAAAAACACAAGACCTATTTAGATTTTTTTCTAAATAGTTTTAAAAAAGAAAGAGGGCAGGACAAAATCAATAACTTAAAGAGTTGGATTTTGTCATTCCGCTCCGCAGCAGCAATGATTAGCTCCAGTAGTCCGAGGAACTGTTGAAGGCTACAAATACAGCTAACGAGATCAGCGTCAATAAACTTGATTAAAACTTTGTTATTGCTTTCTACGAAAGATCTATTTAGCACCTGCCACATTTTTTGAGTAAACCACACTAAACTGCGTTTTACAAACAATATTATTATAAAAACATTTTCCCAAATCTCTTTTACAAAATCAAAGATACTATCAAAACAAGAAGAACAGTAAGAATAGAAAGTGTCACAGCCAGACTTACCCAAAAACCAGCTGTGTTCCTTGGATTGATCCCAATTCCCACACCGATTTCTTTAGGTATCCAAAATGGTTCAGTAGAAGATTGCTTTCCCTTCAAACGAAGTAACCTAATAAGGTACCAAATAAAGAATATGAATAAAACAATATGTAACAATAGTCCTCCCATTATATCTCCTTTCACCAGTATTATACACTTTACTCTCCTTTTTACAACCTCAAACTCGCCGAGTCAGTCATTTTTTGATACAATAGAAAAAAATGAATCTAGAAAAGGTATCTATATGAAACTCATTTCTTGGAATATTGACTCTCTCAACGCAGCTTTGACCAGCGACTCCGCACGCGCGCAATTGTCACAAGCTGTTTTACAGACTTTAGTAGGATTAGACGCTGATATTATCGCCATTCAGGAAACTAAATTATCTGCTAACGGACCAACTAAAAAACATCTAAAAGTTTTGGATGAATTATTCCCACATTATGAAACTACATGGCGCTCTTCTATAGAACCTGCACGTAAAGGTTATGCTGGAACTATGTTTTTATACAAAGAGAATCTATCTCCAAAAATAACCTTCCCAGAAATCGGTGCACCTTCTACTATGGATGCCGAAGGGCGTATTATTACCCTTGAGTTTGAAAAATTCTTTGTCACACAAGTCTACACTCCCAATGCAGGTGATGGTTTAAAACGTTTAGAAGAACGACAAATCTGGGACAAAAAATATGCTGACTATCTAACAGCTTTAGACATAGAAAAACCTGTCCTTGCGACAGGGGACTACAATGTAGCTCACAATGAGATTGACCTCGCTCATCCTTCTAGCAACCGTCGCTCACCTGGATTTACAGATGAAGAACGATCCGGATTTACCAATCTGTTAAATCGTGGTTTTACTGATACTTTCCGTTACATTCACGGCGATATTCCAAATGTTTATAGCTGGTGGGCACAACGCAGCAAGACCAGCAAAATCAATAACAGTGGCTGGAGAATTGATTACTGGCTGACCAGCAATCGAATTGCAGATAAAGTAACCAAGTCAGAAATGATTGACTCAGGTACAAGGCAAGACCACACACCAATTGTATTGGAAATTGAGTTATAAAAAAAGAGGTTTCCCCTCTTTTTTTTCAATCAAAATGGTACAACTGCGGATATTGATCGCATTTAGGATTTCTAGGATGGCAAATTTCGCGTCCAAAGCAAATCATAGCCTGATGCGCAGGCAACCATTCACTTTTTGGTAAAACTTCCATCACTCGTTGTTCAACGTCTAGCGGGGTAGCTGACTTTTTGACAATATCATGGTGTTTGCAGATTCGCTCCACATGGGTATCCACTGCAAAAGCAGGAATACCAAATCCAACACTCATAACCACATTTGCTGTTTTGCGTCCCACACCCGCCAGACTTTCTAATTCTTCACGTGCATGAGGTACCTGCCCATCAAAATTAGCGAGCAATTGCTGAGCACACTTTTTCAAAAATTTAGCTTTATTACGATACAGTCCCAGACGAGCGATATAGCTAGCAATTTCGCTTTCTGACGCCCCAGCCATTTCTAATGGAGTCGGATAAGCTTTAAAAAGGGTTGGTGTAACCGTATTAACCGCTGCATCTGTTGTTTGAGCTGACAATATGACCGCTACCAGCAGTTCAAAATGATTTCTAAAATTTAGGCTGGGCTTGGCATCTGGAAATAGGGCAATTATCTCCTCAATCACCTTTCGTGCACGTTTTTTTGATAAAACCATTTTTCCCCTTTCCCTTTGTTTATTAAAAATATTATAACATGAACGCCAATGATACCAAAATGTAGAGCTTAAAAAAGTGGGACAACCGTCATGGTTTCAAAGAAATCCATTTCGTCATCTCACTTCCTTTTTATTCTATAAATCTAATGTCGCATACTCTGTACGGTAGCCTATTTGCAGGATTTTTCCATCTTTTTCTAAGATTGGACGCTTGATGAGCATGCCATCTGCTGCTAGAAGATCTGCGGCTTCCTCAATTGACAATCCTGATAGTTTGTCTTTCAAACCTAACTCACGGTATTTAAGTCCACTAGTGTTGAAGAAAGATTTAAGGCTCAAATCAGAATTTTCAATCCAAGTTAGAATCTCCTCTTTACTCGGTGTTTCTTTGACAATATCTACTGCTTCAAAGTCCAAACCCAATTGGTTTAATTCAGTTTTAGCTTTGCGACAGGTCGAACATTTTGGATATTCAATAAATCGTAACATATTTTCTCCTCCATTTATCATTTATCTAAAGCTTTCTCGTTAAGCTCAACGCCCTCATGCTCCAAAAGCCACCGTTTCTTGTCCAGCCCCCCAGCATAGCCAGTTAGTTGTCCTTGACTGCCTAGCACCCGATGACAAGGAACGATGATAGAAAAAGGATTTCTACCTACAGCACCGCCAACAGCCTGCGCAGAACGATTACCTAACTTCTTTGCTATCTGACCATAAGTAACTGTTTCTCCGTAAGGAATAGTTTGCAGATAAGCCCAAACTTGTTGTTGAAAATTTGTCCCAACAGAAGCTAAAGGAAGACTCGAAAAATCTGGACAATCTCCGCTAAAATAGTGTTCTAGCAAAAGTTCCGTTTCTTTCAAAACGTCATTTTTTTCCAGAAGCAGGTTTCCTTCTTCTAAACCATGTTCAAAATATTTCTGCTGTAAAAACCAAACTCCAACAAGACCTGATTCATTAGCAACAAGAGACATTTCTCCTAAAGGAGAGAGATACATTTGTTTGTAAAAAATCATGATTTTTCTCACTATTTCGCTTGTTCATGGTACCGTGCATAAAGCGAACTTTTATTCAATCCGTATTTTTTTGCCACTTGTTTGATAGCCTGATTTTTCTTTGTCCCCGCTGCTACTAACTGTTCAATCTCTACCAACAAATCCGCTTCTGACTGTTCAACCTCTTCTTCCTTAAAACCTTCTACGATTAACAAACATTCGCCTTTTAGTGGATTTTCCGTAATAAAGCCAATCACTTCCGAAATCAAGCCGCGCTGGTATTCCTCATAAATCTTAGTTAATTCCCGTACTAGTACTACAGAACGATCCCCATAGATACTGAGCATATTTTCTAAAGTAGCTTTGACCCGATGAGGAGATTCATAAAAAATCTGAGTTTCAGGATAAGATTTCTTACTTTCAAAAAATTCTTTCTGTTGTCCAGCCTTGCGTGGCAAAAATCCATAAAAAACATGAGGTTGCGGAGCTAGACCGCTTGCTATCAACGCTGAAATTCCCGCACTCGGTCCAGGCACAGTTACTACTGCGATTCCCTCAGCAATAGCAGCCTTGACTAAATCATGCCCTGGATCAGAAATACTAGGCAAACCTGCATCCGAAACCTGAGCAATATCCTGCCCGCTTTTCAGCAAACGAATCAAATCAGGAATTTTTTCTTTGGCATTATGCTCGTGAAAGCTAATCTGCTTCGTCGCAATACTAAAATGTTTAAGTAAAAGACCAGTATTTCTGGTATCTTCTGCTGCAATGAAATTGACTTCTGTCAAAGTATTCACCATGCGGATACTCATATCTTCCATGTTCCCAATCGGAGTTGCCACTAGATAGAGCTTTCCATAAGGCGACTGATCTTTAAAACTTTTTTGAATCTGCATGCCTACTCCCTAAACAGCAACTCGTCACAAAACATGCATTCTGCATCATTTTCACGGCGTTGGCCATAAAAATCCGTACAGACATGAAAACCGTCTTCGTATAATTTACGCAGATTATCGCGATTTCTTTTTGTTTTTGGTGTTGTTGTATGCTCCACTTGGCCCAATCGCTCTCGTAATTTATCATTTTCCAAACGAAGCGCTACGTTTTCTTCTACTACGCCTTTCAGATTTTTCTTAATTGCCTCTACTTCTGCCAAAGTCACAAGCAGATTTTGAGAAAATTCATCCAGCGCATCAAATAATTCTTTTTTATTCATCCTCACTACCATTTTCCTATGCTAATACAGCACATCAGATTCTTTCTTGTAACACCATATATTCGAGTGCATTTTGAAAACTAACATTTGCTTGCCACATTTTCCTCGCTGTAAATATACCGTCTAAGTAATAGCGTCCACACTCTGTTTCCATCTCTTTAGCAAATAAAATTTCCAGCACCTTCAAAGCCTGTCCTTGCTTTTCCTTATCATCAGCCAGACTAGCTAACTTCGCAACCTGCAAATAGGCGATTGCTTTTTGATTCAAGCAAAAAGATACAAAACATTCACATTCATTAACTAGTTCAAAAAATGATGAACTAGCTGCCAAACGCATAGCTTCTTCTTCCGTCTGACTGTAAACCGTCAACAATTCTGCTTGCGTCTTCATCACTCCAGCTTGTTCTAATTTCTTAAACAAATATGCTTTATTTTTCGGAAAATAAAATTGCTGCGCTCGACTTTTAATGGTCGGCAAAATAAGGTTTTCGTCTGCCGTCAGTAAAAAAATATACACTTCACTTTGCGGCTCTTCGATGACCTTTAACAGTGAATTAGCCGCATTGACATGCATTTTTTCTGCGTCACAAATGATAAAAACTTGCTTGTTGCTCTCAAATCCTGACTGCGAAAAATTGCGTACCAATTCTCTGACTCGCTCTGTCTTTATAATATTATTGATTGGTCGAACAACCGTCATATCTGAAAAATCCTCTTCCTCAATCAAACGACAATTTCGGCATTCTCCACAAGGCAAGACACCATTTTTATTAGTGCAAAATAAACTCTGAGCTAAACATTTAGCCATCTCAAAACTGCCGAAAGCTCCTGTAAACAGATAAGCATGATTCAGACGATTCTGCTGTAAAATTTGTTCAAAACGCTCAAACAAGACTGGCTGTAACTGAGCTAATTCTTCTATTTTCATCTTAGACTCTCAACATGCTCTGCTAGCACTGCTACCGTATCGGAAATTACTTTTTCAAGTGGCTGACTGGCGTCAATCCTTTTCATACGATTTGGCTCTTTTTCAAGAATAGATAAATATCCTTCACGGACTCGTTTATGCCATTCCACACTTTCTTGATCTAAACGATCTGCTCCCCTATCCTTACTTTTAGCAATGCGGGCTAAGCCTTCTTCTGCTTCAATATCAAAATAAAGAGTCAAATCTGGCTTCAAACCGTCTGTCGCAAAATTATTTAGCCAGTCAATGTCTGCTACCTTGAGCCCGCGACCAAATCCTTGATAAGCAACAGAACTATCAATAAAACGGTCTACTAACACAAGCTCACCGCGGTTCAAGGCTGGTACGATGCGCTCAACCAAATGCTGCCTGCGGCTGGCAATATAAAGGAGCAATTCTGTTTTTTCATCGATTTCTGTATGCTTAGGATCTAAAATAATATCACGGATTTTTTCAGCAACCTCTACCCCACCAGGTTCTCGCGTTGTGATAAACGCCTGCCCTTTTGTTTCTAAAATAGGAATCAAAGCTTCTAAAACACTTGATTTCCCTGCACCATCTGGTCCCTCTAAAGAGATGAACATTCCTTTTGACATAGTAACTCATTTCTAATTTTTCTATTCTCTATTTTATCAAAAAAAGAAAGAAAAATCACCGACAAAAAAACTTTAAAAATTAGTTTCAAAATTGTACATAAGCTTTCAAGATTTGATACAATAGAGTGTGCAGAAACTATTAGGAGGTTATCATGTCTAAGTTTAAAAACTATCTGACGATTATTCTAGGAGCTGGAATTTTTGCTTTCGCCATCAATTATCTGATTATTCCAAATCATTTGTATGAAGGGGGCGCGACTGGGGTGACTCTCATCACATACTATCTACTTAAAATTCCTGTTTCACTGATGAATCTCATCATCAACATTCCTCTTTTCATCATTGCCTGGAAAGTCTTTGGCTCACGGCTATTATACTCTAGCATCTTAGGAACCTTTGCAGTCTCTGGTTGGCTGACTATCTTTGAGAAAATTCCTTTCGTGATTAACCTTGAAGGCGATCTCGTAATTGTAGCGCTCCTAACAGGGGTTATTGCTGGCGTTGGACTGGGAATTGTTTTCAATGCTGGTGGCACCACTGGTGGTACGGACATCATTGCTAGAATCGCTAACAAGTATACGAACATCTCCATGGGAAAATTGATGTTTACTGTAGACTTCTGCGTCCTTATTTTCACTGTACTTGTTTTTAAAGATGTTCGCCTAGTGACTTATACCTTGATTTTTGTCTTTATCGCTTCACGAGTGATTGACTTGATTAGTGAAGGCGGTTATGCTGGTAAAGGATTTATGGTGATCACAAATCATCCAGAAGAGTTAGCAAAGAAAATCGATGAAGATCTCGGCCGCGGGGTTACTTTCATCAATGGACAAGGTTACTATAGTGAAAACAACTTAAAACTCATTTACTGTGTCGTTGGACGGAACGAAATGCAAACGATGAAAAATGTGATTCATAGTGTTGATCCACGTGCCTTTATTACGATTACAGATGCTCATGAAATCCTGGGTGAAGGCTTTACTCTAGATGCTAATAAACAACCACTTCAAAGATAATAACTATAAAAAACGCATGCTACCAGTTTTTACTGATTCCATGCGTTTTTATTTTGCTATAAAGCTTTTGCTGAAGTACGGGTTATATCCTCAACCTGAATGTCTTTATCTTCAAATTTTGCTTTCAAAGCTAGCAAATCAATATCGCCATCGATTTGCACTTCAATAACAACTTTCCCATCTTTTCGTGGAATATTGACAGCATTAGAGATATTAAGATTTTCTTCAACAATTAAATGCACAATTTTTTCCAACACACCGACTTCATCTTCTGTAATGAAGCGGACACGAATGCCTTCTTCTCCATAGCCAGCAATTTCCAGAAAGGCTCTAAAAACATCACGATCTGTAATAACACCATAAACTTGTTGGTTATCCACAACCGGTAAAATCCCAATCTTATTTTTTAACATTAAATAAGTTGCATCTTCCAAGCTAGCGAATTGCGACACTGTCACCACATCACGAATCATGACATCTTTGATTTTGGTCTTGTTTAACAAATAATTCATCTCATAAATAGACAAACTTGTTGCTTTTGAAGGACTTGCTTCTGCAATCGTTCCTTCAGTCACCAAACCGACCAATTGGTCATTTTCAATAACGGGAAGTCGATGAAGTTCCTGCGCCCGCATGATATCTGCCGCATGTGCTACTGTCGTATCTGGACTAATGTATACCACTTTTCGTGTCATAAAATCTTTAACAGCCATGGAAATTCTCCTTTATCTCTAATTTTTAGTTCTATTATACTGTATTTTTCAGCTTATTTCAAACGCTTTCAAAGTCATTGTTCCGCTTTCCAATAATAAATTAGTGAATAAAAAAGAAGCAGAAAACCACTTCTTTTTGTCCTCGTTTCACCCACCAAGATAAGCTTTGCGAACTTCATCAGAAGCGAGCAATTCTTTTCCTGTGCCAGACAAAACAATGTTTCCTGTTTCTAAAACGTAGCCACGGTCAGCAATCGAGAGCGCTTTATTAGCATTTTGCTCAATCAATAAGACAGTTGTGCCTTGCTTTTGAATATCTTGAATAATATCAAAAATTTCTTGGATGAAAAGAGGAGCCAATCCCATTGAGGGCTCATCTAAAAGCAAGAGTTTAGGAGTAGACATGAGAGCCCGTCCCATGGCAAGCATCTGCTGCTCACCTCCAGAAAGAGTTGCAGCATCTTGATTCTTACGCTCTTCCAAACGCGGAAAACGTGAAAAAACTTTCTTTAGATTTGCTTGATTTTCATCACGATTTGTTTTCAGAAAGGCACCCATTTCCAGATTTTCCATAACGGTCAAACCTGAGAATACATGGCGTCCTTCCGGTACCTGAGACAGTCCTGCCGCCACAATTTTCTGAGCAGGAACTTTCTGAATTTCATTTCCTAAAAACTCAATTTTTCCTGAACTTGGACGAACCAGTCCTGAAATTGTCCGAAGAATCGTCGTTTTTCCAGCACCATTTGCACCAATAAGAGAAACAACTTCTCCTTCATTGACTTCAAAACTGACATCTCGGACTGCCTGAATCATGCCATAATGGACAGAAAGATTCTCAACTTTTAGCATAGACATTAGGCTCCACCTCCCAGATAAGCTTCGATAACACGTTTATCATTTTTAATCTCATCAGGAGTCCCATGTGCAATCAACCGACCATATTCTAATACATAGATTCGCTCAGTTACTTCCATGACGAGGCTCATATCGTGCTCAATCAACATAATTGTGATTTGAAATTCATTTTTAATACGACGGATTAACTCTGTCAATTCTGCTGTTTCCTGCGGATTCATTCCCGCAGCAGGCTCATCTAAAAAGAGAATTTTGGGTTCTGTTGCTAGAGCACGCACAATTTCCAACCGCCGCTGCTGTCCGTAAGCTAAATTTTTAGCAAGAGTCTCTGCTTCTCCGTCTAAGTCAAAAATTTTCAGTAATTTGAGAGCTTTCTCACGCAATGCTGCCTCATTTTTATAGAAAGCTGGCAAACGAAAAAAGCTAGCAAAGACATGTGCTTTGTGATGATTTCCAAAAGCAATCAGGACATTATCTAGCACTGTCAAATCCTTAAATAATCGAATATTTTGGAATGTGCGACTAAGCCCTAACGAAGCAATCTTATAAGGAGCCTTGCCATTGATCAAATGGCCATCCAAGGTCACGCTTCCCTCACTTGGTTCATAAACACCCGTTAACAAGTTGAACAACGTTGTTTTTCCTGCACCGTTTGGGCCAATGAGACCGACTAATTCCCCATCATTCAGCTCCAAGGTTACATCACCAACAGCGGTCAGCCCGCCGAAATTTTTTGTTAGATTTTTTACATCAAGAAGCGCCATTAGTTGACCTCCTTATCATTTTTAAAAAAGCGTGAGAAGTTCAATTCCCAAGTACCAAGAAGTCCACCTGGTCGGAAAATCATCACTAAAATCAAAGCAAGAGAGTAAATAATCATACGAATACTTGCCACATTTTGTAGCACCATGTTTAAGATACCTAAGAGAATTGCTGCAACAATAGTACCTGTCATAGAACCAAGACCACCAAAGACCACGATAATCAAGACATTGATACTATTGATGAAGGTATAATCTTTCGGCACAACTGAACCAATAAATCCAGCCTGAAGTGAGCCTGCAATACTAGCTGTTATAGCTCCGAAGACAAACGCAACCACTTTAATTTTAGTAGTGTTGACCCCTACAGATTCTGCCGCGATTTCATCTTCACGAACTGATAAGGTTGCTCGTCCAATTGGACTCCGCAAAAAATTGATGGTCAAAATAGTTGTAATAACTACAAAGAAATATACCATTTGCCAATTGGTAAAGGCAGGAATACCCAAGATACCCGCAGCTCCATTGGTCAAATCACCACCGTTAATGATTAAAATGCGAATGATTTCAGAGACCCCAAGCGTTGCAATCGCTAAATAATCACCTTTCAAGCGAAGAGTAGGAATCCCGACAATCAAAGCTACTGTTCCTGCAATCAACGCTCCTAATACCATAGCTGCAAAAAAGGCCGGATAAGTAGCTGATTTCGAGCCAATAATCGCAGCTGCATAGGCGCCAATTGCCATAAATCCAGCATGTCCCAGAGAAAATTGACCTGAAAAGCCAACAATCAAATTTAAACCTACTGCCAAAATGATGTTAATACCAATTTGTTGTAAGATTTGTAGATAAAAATCATTCAAAACTCCTGCACTAGCAAGCAAGGTAATCAACCCATACCCAGCAAGAAGGAGAACAAACCATAAAATATTTATTTTTAAATTCTTCTTCATAGCTTACACCTTCTCTTTCACATTCTTACCAAGAATCCCTGCAGGACGAACGAGTAAAATTAAGATTAAAATACCATACACAATCGCATCACGGAAATCTGACATACCAAAAGCTGTTGCAAAGGTTTCTAACAAACCAATGACAAAGCCTCCTAATGCTGCTCCGGGGATAATGCCAATCCCACCAAGAACTGCAGCAACAAACGATTTCAACCCTGGAGTCATTCCCATCAATGGTTCAAGGGAATTATAATAAAGCGCAATGAGCACACCTGCCGCTCCTGCCAAAGCAGAACCCAAAGCAAAAGTGAAACTAATCGTCCGATTGACATTAATTCCCATTAACTGCGCTGCATCGCTATCGACCGAAACTGCCCGCATGGCTTTCCCCATTTTTGTTTTTTGAACGATGACTTGTAACAACACCATTAAAATTAGGGAAACAGCCAAAATCATTAATTGGATATTGGTGAGACTAATCGGTCCAAAACTATAACGAACCGTTTCAATCACTTGGGGGAACGAACGAGTATTGGCTCCTACAAAATACACCATCACGTACTCCAAGAAAAACGAAACACCAATTGCAGTAATCAAAGCTGCAATTCGAGTCGAATTTCTCAACGGGCGATAAGCTAAAAATTCGACTAGTACGCCTAAAGTCGCTGTCCCAATCATTGCCAAGATTAAGGCAAGGAAAAAATTAAGATGAAGGGAATTTATCAAGAAATACCCCATAAAAGCACCCATCATGTAAATATCTCCATGAGCGAAATTGATGAGTTTGATAATTCCATAAACCATGGTATAGCCGAGAGCAAGCAAAGCATAGACGCTCCCTAAAATTAGACCATTAACAAGTTGTTGGAGCATGGCCACCACACTTTCTAAATATAATATCGATCAAAGGATGATGTGGTGATTCACATCTTTCTTATCCTATCGCAAAAAAGAGTGAGTAAGTCGCGGTTTCAAAGAAATTAGTTCTCCTCACCCTCTATTCCAAGTTTGAGCAAAAGAAGTCGTCAGTTCCTTTTTCTCACCTTATAGCTGATTGATGTTAAACAATTTAAGACCGATCTAGCAGTTAGTCTATCTTACAAATCATAATGAGCTACATTCTTAACACTAAGATATCTATCCTAACTATTTCTTTTAATCCACATAAAGAGAAGTAACTATCTACGATGTCCACCATAAATAGTTACTCTTCTATACACTATAAAATATATTTTAAGCAGTTCTTTATGAAAGATTATGGCTTAACTGTTTCAGCTGCTGTGACTTTCCCATTATTCATGGTCATCATAAAGGCTGTTTTAACAGTGTTATGATTCTTGTCAAAGCTGGTATCACCTGTTACACCTTCAAAATTCTTTGTCTTGGCAAGATTATCTTTGATGTCAACAGATGTTTTCGCACCCTTGGCAGCATTGGCAACAAGATAAACAGAGTCGTATGCTAGTGCTGCAAATGTTGAAGGTTCTTCATTGTTGTATTTAGCCTTGTAAGCTTCTAGGAATTTCTTAGCTTTCGCTGAGACATCAACTGTCGAAGAAAAACCTGAGATGTAGTAGATATTTGAGGCTTTGGCTGGAGTTGCTTGTTGGACAAATTCCTCACCATTAAAGCCGTCACCACCAACGATTGGTTTATCAATTCCCATACCACGCGCTTGATTGACAATTTTACCAGCTTCAGTATAGTAACCAGGGATGACAATTGCATCAAAATCTTTCCCTTTCATCTTGGTCAAAGCTGCTTGGAAGTCCGTATCACCAGCGACAAATTTTTCATCTGCAACAATCTTGCCTTTATACGCATTGCGGAAAGCTTTTGCAACACCTTTAGCATAATCACTTGAATTATCCGTATAAAGCACAACTTTTTTCGCTTTTAACGTTTCTGTAACATACTTAGAAATAATCTTCCCTTGGAAACTGTCTTGAAAAGTCCCAATGAATAAATACTCTTGATTTTTTGTCAAGCCATCTTGAGTAGCACTAGGTGAAATCAATGGTACACCTGCTTTTGTTGCATTAGAAACAGCTGCTGCCGTTGCACCAGAAGTCGCAGGTCCTACAACTGCATTGACTTTCGATTGGGTTACTAAGTTGGTCGTGACAGAAGCTGCTTCTGCTGTTTCAGATTTATTATCTTTGTCCACTACTTCTAGTTTTTTTCCGTCAATACCACCTGCTTTATTGATTTCTTCAACTGCAAGCTGAGCGCCTTTTTGCTCGGCTGTACCATAAGCAGCTGTTGCGCCTGTCTCTTCAAAGTTGAATCCAATTTTAATAGTCTTATCAGCAACTTTTGTACCTGTTGCATTAGATCCACCTGACTTCACTTCCCCACAAGCGGCAAGAAGAGCAACGCTTGCAAGAGCAACAAATGATAGCGCAATTCTCTTTTTCATATTCTTAACTCCTTGTTTCAAAATAATATGTTAAGAATATACCGAATTATCTGACAATTGTCAAGTAGTCAACAGAATTTTTTTACATGTTTACGTTTTCCTTCTCTCTAAACAAACTTCCAACGAAGTCTGTATCCAATTCTTGAATATGACAAACCCGTACTTGTTTGACATATTTTTCCTTAGATAGTTTCTCAACAATACCATCTACTTGCGCAGTATCTACATACAACTGGAGATAACGATGCTTTTTAGAATGATAGATAATATCACCAATGGACGCAATTCTTTTTATGTCACGATTATAATATAAATAGACAATGATACCTGTTCGTTCTTCTTTTTTAAACATGAGTTTTCTTTCTAACATTTTTTCATTTATAAGTATATCAAAAAAATGCCCATCAGAGGACATTTTTTTCAGATAATAGCAAAGAGAGCATTAGTTCAAGTTGTTATTTGCCATGATTTCATCAATGAAACCATAATCTAGCGTTTCTTGAGCACTCATCCAGTAGTCACGTTCAGCATCTTTATGAACTTGCTTAACGGTCTTACCAGAGTTATCTGCAAGAATTTTTTCCAAATTGTTTCGAGTTTTCAGCAAATGTTCAGCAGCAATCGCCATATCGGTTTGTTGCGTACCGCCACCAGTTCCACCCATTGGTTGGTGAATCATGTACTCTGCATTTGGCAACATAAAGCGTTTGCCTTTAGCACCACTTGAAGCGATGATGGTTCCCATGGACGCAGCCATTCCCATGACAATTGTTTGAACATCTGATTTGATGAAGTTCATTGTATCAACAATCGCTAGACCCGCCGATACAGAACCTCCTGGTGTATTGATATAAAGATAAATATCCTTTGTACTATCTTGAGCGTCTAGGAAAAGCAATTGGGCAATAATGGAATTGGCCATGTTGTCTTCAACTGCTCCAGTGAGCATAATAATGCGATCTTTTAAAAGACGTGAGTAAATATCGTACGAGCGTTCCCCACGGCTTGTTTGTTCAATAACTACAGGAATCATTGTATTCTCCTTTTCATCTGATATTTTAATCTGACCAACAATTCTTAGTAAGATTTTTCAAATATGAGACTATTATAGCCTTTTGGTCAAAAAAGGTCAAACATAAAACTTATTATTTTGTACCAAAAAGACGATCTCCTGCATCTCCCAATCCTGGAACAATGTAGCCATTTTCATTCAAGTGATCATCAAGGGCTGCCGTAAAGATTTCCACGTCTGGGTGAGCTTCTTGTAAAGCTTTCACGCCTTCTGGAGCCGAAACAAGACAGACAAATTTAATATTGTGTGCTCCACGTTTTTTCAGTGAATCAATAGCTAAAATAGCTGAGCCACCTGTTGCTAACATCGGATCCACTACGAAAATTTGACGTTGGCTAATATCTTCCGGTAATTTCACAAGGTATTCAACTGGTTTCAAAGTTTCTTCATCACGATACATTCCAATATGTCCGACTTTAGCAGCTGGTACAAGACTCAAAAGACCATCTACCATACCAATACCTGCACGTAAGATTGGGACAATAGCTAATTTTTTACCAGCTAGTTGTTTTTGAACTGTCTTTGTAATGGGTGTTTCAATTTCCACATCTTCTAATGGTAAGTCACGTAAAACTTCATAACCCATTAGCATAGCAATTTCATTTACTAACTCACGAAAAGCCTTGGTAGATGTATCTGTACGGCGTAAGATAGACAATTTATGCTGAATGAGCGGATGTGCGATCACTTGAAATTTTTCCATGATTGGTGTTCCTTCTTTCAATTTATTCTTCTTATTATAACAAAAAAACATAAAAAAGGCTTATAATAAACAAGCCTTTTCAAAGATTACCAAGTCCTTATAACCATTCGTGGTATTTTTTTATATATAAATGCTTCACAAATGTAACACTTGCCATATACAATACCATAATGAGGATTAGGAATAGGAAATACATCCCATTTAATGGAGTGACTTTTAAAAGAGCTGCAAAAGGACCGTAGGGCAATAAAGTCACAAAGAAGACTGCCGCTAGAGTGGTCATGACTACGGATAAAGCTGGTCTACTTTGAATAAATGGTAACTTGGGTGAGCGCAACATATAGATAACCATCGTTTGCGTCCACATGGACTCAATAAACCAACCTGTTTGGAAAATCGTAATGAAATTACTAGACATACCATGATGATAAACAGACCCTGTTATCATTGGTGCAATGATAAAGAACAAAATTAAAAAGGTTGTACAGTCAAAAATAGAACTAATTGGACCAATCCAGGCCATGAAACGAGTAATGGATTTTGCACTCCAAATGCGAGGCTTTTGCAAAAATTCACGGTCTACATTGTCAAATGGTAAAGCGATACAAGAAATATCATAGACCAAATTCAACACAATCAAATGAATCGGTGCCATAGGCAAAAATGGTAAGAAAATACTTGAGATTAGCAAAGAAAAGATATTTCCGAAGTTGGAACTCACTGTCATCTTGATGTACTTGGTCATGTTGGCATAGACTTTGCGACCTTCCACCAAGCCTTTTTCAAGCACCAATAAGTCTTTATCTAACAGAATAACATCAGCTGTTTCTTTCGCAATATCAACAGCTGTATCAACTGAAATACCTACATCAGCTACTTTCATAGAAGGAGCATCATTGATTCCATCACCCATATAACCAACCTTGTGCCCGTTTGCTTTCAGTTGTAAAATGATGCGCGCCTTTTGGTCAGGCGATAATTTAGCAAAAACAGTTGTGGTTTCAACAACTCTGATCAATTCTTCATCCGACATCGTTTCAATCATAGAGCCTAGCAAGATGTTCTTTGCATCTAAGCCAACCTTCTCACAAACTGCTTCTGTAACTTTTTCATTGTCACCTGTTAAAATTTTGGTAGCTACGCCATACTCGGTTAATGCTTTAATAGCAGGGGCTGCTGACGGTTTTGGTGGATCGAGAAAAGCAAGATAACCTGTCAGAATCATGTCAGACTCATCTTTGACCGTGTATTCATAATCAGCATCCAAGTCCGAACGATAACTGACTCCCAGCACACGCAGACCCTGCTCATTTAACTGTGCGACCTCTGTTAAAATTTCTTGACGGATTTCTTCTGTCAAAGGAAGGATTTTCCCCTTGTCTTCGACATAATTTGAAATGGCCAGCATTTCTTCTAAAGCACCTTTTGTCACCATGCTAACGACATTCTCATCATCTCGAACCAGCACACTCATGCGGCGACGTTCAAAATCAAAAGGTAATTCATCAATTTTCTTAAAAGTTTGGTCTAAATTGCGAACGATTTCGTGTTTTTCAGCTTCTTTTTCTGTCCGATTGATAATAGCACGATCCATCAGGTTTTTTAACCCTGTTTGATAATAAGAATTTAAGTAAGCCCGACGAAGCACTGCCAAATCAAGATCTCCATGAATATCAAGTGGATACTCCAAGACAATCTCATCTTGTGTCAATGTCCCTGTCTTATCCGTACAAAGAATATCAATTGCTCCTAAATCTTGAATGGCATTGAGTTTCTTGATGACAACTTTTTCTTTTGCCATAAGAATTGAACCCTTCGCTAAGCTTGCTGTGATGACCATAGGAAGCATTTCTGGCGTCAAACCGACACCGACACTTAATGCAAATACCCCAGCTTCTAGCCAATCCCCATCTGTCAGACCATTGATAAAAAAGACAATAGGTACGAGTACCAACATAAGGCGAATCAACAACCATGAAATACTGTTCATTTCTCGTTCAAATGAAGTTGGTTCATCATAAGTGTTAAGCGTTTGCTCAATAGCTCCCATTTTTGTGTCGTCGCCAACAACAAGCACAAGCGCGCTAGCACGACCAGAGATTACATTGGTTCCCATAAAGGCAAGTGAGTCAGATTCAAGTAAACTCCCTGTATCTTTGATATCACATTTATCCAGTGCCATTTTTTCAACAGCGTCACTTTCACCTGTCAAACCTGACTGTTGTACGAAGAAGTCGCGCGAATCCAAAATTAGCACATCTGCTGGCAACATGTCTCCTGCACTCAAGCGGATAATATCTCCCACCACTAATTCTGTAATCGGAATTTCTTGCTCTTTTCCCTCACGAACAACTGTCACTGTATTGACAATCATACGTGAAAGATTGCTGGCAGCTTTGTCACTCCGCAATTCTTGCACAAAGCGAATACTACCAGACAGCAAGACAAGGACAACAATAATGATAAACGTTGTCGGATCTTCTTGCCCTGGCTTTGCCAGCCAAACATTGGTAACCAAAGACACCAATGCGATGAGTAAAAGAATAACGGTAAACGGGTTGATAATAGACTCATAAATTTTTTTAACAATTGAATCTTCTTGCCCTTTGGTCAATTCATTTTCACCGTATAGATCACGATTTTCTTCTACTTGCTCCTCTGTCAAACCCAATCTAGATGTGTTGAAAAATGTCATCGTATCCACTACAGACATACGAAGAGCATCTGTTAATCTTTCTTTTGCTGTTTTCATAGGAAATCTCCTTTATTTTTAAGGAGTCAATCACTTATATACATATACTCATGAGGAATACGCAACATCAGCAATTGACTGAGTTTCTGCGGTCCCGGATGATCGTCTATTTTCATATTCCTCACTCCTTTCCCTTGCATTTTTTCTTTAAAAAATCAGCTCAAAACAATAAAATCCTACCATGAAAAACATGGCAGGACTGTATGTCTTGTGTTACCGTTCAAGCTTTAACTCCGTAGGGCAATGAAATGACATTAGTCAAAACCTTAGCGATCTCAACTGCTAACCAGCGCATAGTGTCTCCACTACTTTGCGGTAGCCATCCGTATCCCTATGGTAGCCTCACCTACCGATTTTTCATACTAACTATACTCCACTTAAGAATGATTGTCAACCAAAAGTGACTGTTTTCGAACATTTCTTTTTATTTTATTTGGGCAAGCAACGCACGATTCTCTTACAAATCTCTTCTACCAAAGACTTAGGCGCTGCAATATTTAGTCTCGCATGCAGCTCACCCTCACTTCCATAATCACTTCCTCGATTGAGAATGACTTTTGCTTGGTCATGCAACAAAGCAAAAAGTTCATCATCTGTCAAACCATAGTCACTGAAATCAAGCCAAATCAGATAGGTCCCTTGTGGTTTCATAACCTTTAAACGCGGAGCCTCTTTGGCAAAATACTCCACTGCAAATTGAATATTTTCTTCTAAAACAGCTTTTAGTGCCACTAACCAAGGTTTGCCATAACGATAGGCCGTTTCTGTCGCAATGTACCCTAAACTTGACACCTCATGGTGGTTATTAACAAGTTGCTGGTGTTTAAACTGTGCACATAGCGTAGGATTTTCAATAATGGCATAGGAATTTTTGGTGCCTGCAATATTAAAAGTCTTGGTAGCACTAGAAAGTACCAGAGCAAAGTCTTTAAAATCCGGTGAAACAGTATTAAAGGAAACATGTTGATGACCAAATAAAGTCAAATCTTGATGAATTTCATCTGATACTAAAATAACATGGTGCTTTTGACAAAGCTGACCTACTCTTTCTAGAACTTCTTTTTCCCAGACACGTCCTCCGGGATTGTGCGGGTTACAAAGAAGATAGAGTTTCACATCATTTTCGACAATATCTTTTTCCAATTGTTCAAAATCAATTTGAAACAGACCATGTTCTTCTTTTAGAGAATTGGATACTAAGTTTCGATTATTTAACTGGACACTACGAGCAAAGGGTGGATAGACAGGAGAATTGATTAGGACCGCTTCTCCTTCTTTGGTAAAGGCTTGAATTGCAATAGAAATGGCTGGCACAACACCTTCCACAAAAACAATAGAATCCTTATCAAACGAATACTGATGTTCGCTTTTTCCCCAATCCAACACCGCTTGGAGCAACTCATCACTCGCATACGTATAGCCATAAACTAACTGTTCTGCATAGTCGTGAATCGCATTTTTCACTTCTGGCATGACTTCAAAGTCCATATCTGCAATCCATGCTGGTAGCAATTGAGGATCAGTCTCTGTTTCTTTCCATTTATAAGTGTGGTGAGACAAGCGATTCGGTGCTGTTTGAAAATTGTATTTGCTCATATTATACCTCCAAAGCAAATGTTAAATCTGTTATCAAATCTTGGCTATCCTCAATCCCAATGGACAATCGGAAAAAATCATCTGTTAAACCATAGCATCTTGATATCTTCGCTAGAATAGCCTAACATTAAATATCCTCTCAAAAAAGCTGCTCTATAATTTTTATTGAAGGATTCATCATTTATAAACTTTTATTGCAAGAATAGCTATTTTTATTATAGCTTAATTTTTATAAATTTTCTACAACATTAAAAAGCCTTACGACTTTTTAATGAATATGAAATTTTTGACGTAAAACTTGAGCTTTTTCACCAATAAATCGGTCTAACAAGCGAACCCTCAAAACCATTGCTCCATAAATGATCATTCCCAGACCACCAATCATAATTAAATAAAGCATGCTAGAAATGCGTCCATTTGGATGAAAGACAACTCCCAGTACCACTTCCACAATGGCAATTAAAAGAGACATGATAGCAGTTAAAATCCCTATCAATAAACTCCGTTTAACGAGAATTCTTTGATTGAGTCCTGTTACTTGGCGAATGTGTTGGTACATCAAAACAATTGGAACAATCAGTCCGACTGTCGTTGCAAGAAGCGGACCATAAGCTCTGAATAAATAAATAAATGGAATTTGCAAAATAAGCTTAACAAGAACTCCATAGCCAAAATAGATAATAGCTTTGCGATTTTGGAAAAGCGCTTGAATCATTGGCGACAAGACAGTATAAATGCCCAAAATAATTGTCTGTAACATAGCAAAAATGAACAAACCTAAAGCTAAACTATCTGGTCGCCCATAAAAAATTGTGTATAATGGACGCGCCACTAAGACAGAGCCAATTGTTGCTGGTAAGAGAAATAACAGTAACATACTTAAGTTATCTTGAACAAGACGTGCTGCAGACCTCAAATCACCTTTGACATAGTTTTCTGTTAGCAGTGGAATTCCTACACCCCCGATAGAAGTCGCTACCGCAATCAAAATCATCGTAATTTTATTGGGATTAGCAGAGAAATAGCTAAACATAACCACCAACTGAGAATTCGTATAGTTCGTAAACCATTTCATAACATTGATAAAAGTTACTTGGTCAATAATCTGGAAAAGCTGAATGGCAGAACCAGTGATAATAAACGGAATAGCTTCCCGAATCGTATCCACTAAAAGAGCACGACTGTTAATGTTGGTGCTTGACACTGGCTTATGCAGAATGGATGACAGCAAATTCGCTTTCCAGAGGAAATAAACCAAAACCGCCATACTGGCAAACATGCCAATAAAAGCAGCAAATGTTGATTGTGTAACTGCAGCAGCATAGTCTTTAGAACCCAATTTCATAATAAAGAATGTTGTCAAAAGCATCCAAATAACACGAATCACCTGCTCAGCAATTTGACTGATTGCATATGGTTTTAAATTGTTAAATCCCTGAAAAAAGCCACGGATAACACTCATAGCTGGAAAGACCAGTACAGCCCAAGATAGGCTTTGCATGACAGGAATGAGTTCTTTCCCAACGCCTGATACATGCGCAAAGAAAGGTGATAAGAGATACATCACCACTGCAAAAATGGCTCCCAACAAGAGCATAAATTTCAAAAATTCACGAATGAGGGTAAAACTATGATCCTTTTGATCCATTGTGTTGTATTTCGCAACTTGCTTAGCGACCGCAACAGGTACGCCTGCTGTGGAAATCAGAAGAAACCAAGCATAAATATTATAGCCCATCGTAAACAAGCCATTAGCTTCTGCACCATGTTTGCCCATCCAGATATACCAAGGAATGATATAAATCGCCCCTAAAAAACGGCTGATAAAGTTACTTGCTGTCAACCAAGCTGTCCCTAGAAGCATTTGTTTTTGTTGAGTTGTTGTTTGTTGATCCATACATAACCTCTAAAAGTAGTCTTATCTTATTATAAACTTTTCCTTTCCGCTTGTAAAACCTCGCCATTAAGTTTACAATAGAAATATGATAACAATTGAGAACGCATTAAAAATTTTAAAAAATGATCACAATTTCCGCGAAATCATTGATAAAGGTGAATACTATTATAACATTACTGATGTCACATTTGATAACATCAGCTATGACAGCCGCGATGTGACTGCTTCAACTCTTTTCTTTGTCAAAGGTGACAATTTTAAAAAAGAATTTTTGGGAAAAGCGGTTGAATCAGGCTTACGGTTCTATGTCAGTGAGACGGATTTTGAAGTAACTATCCCAGTGATTCTAGTCAATGATGTCAAACAAGCCATGAGTCTTCTTGCCATGGAATTTTATGGAAATCCGCAAGACAAACTCAAACTGCTCGCATTTACAGGAACCAAAGGAAAGACAACTTCGGCTTATTTTGCCTATCACATTCTCCAACAAAGTCATCAGCCTGCTTTGTTGTCTACTATGAACACGACGCTCGACGGAGAGCACTTCTTCAAGTCTACTTTGACAACACCGGAAAGCTTAGATTTGTTCAAAATGATGGCAACAGCGGTTGAAAATGGCCGAACTCATCTGATTATGGAAGTTTCCAGTCAGGCTTATTTAAAAAAGCGAGTTTACGGTTTAACCTTTGACGTTGGTGTTTTCCTTAATATCAGCCCTGATCATATCGGACCAATTGAACATCCGACATTTGAAGATTATTTTTATCATAAGCGACTCCTCATGGAAAATAGCCGAGCTGTTGTCGTTAATAGCGAAATGGATTATTTCCAAGTGGTGGCTGAGCAAGTTGCATCTATAGAACATGATTTCTATGGACAATATTCCGACAATCAAATTCATCATTCGCAAGCATTTTCTTTTGAAACAAGCGGAAAGTTAGCAGAGAAATTTGACATTCAGCTGATTGGTCGTTTCAACCAAGAAAATGTGCTTGCTGCTAGCCTTGCCTGTCTCCGCTTGGGTGCTTCCATTGCGGACATCAAGAAGGGAATTGCAAACACACGCGTACCTGGGCGCATGGAAGTGCTAACTCAAAACAACGGTGCAAAAGTTTTTGTTGATTATGCGCACAATGGTGTCAGTCTGGCTAATCTCCTATCTGTCGTTCAAGAACACCAAAAAGGCAAAATTGTTTTAGTACTTGGTGCAACCGGAAATAAAGGAGAAAGTCGTCGCAAAGATTTTGGACAACTACTCAATCGCCATCCAGAATTGATAGTTATCTTGACAGCAGATGACCCTAACTACGAAGATCCGATTGCCATTGCTAAAGAAATTGCCAGCTACATTTCTTTTGACGTTTACACGATTGCAGACCGCAAAGAAGCTATCAAAAAAGCTCTTAGCTTAACAAACAAAGAAGGCGATGCTGTTATTCTAGCTGGTAAAGGTGCTGATTGTTACCAAATCATAAATGGAGAAAAAACAGACTATCTAGGCGATTACGCGATTGCGGAAAGGTATTTATAGAATTGAATAAAGGTCGAGATAACAGTCTTCGACCTTTAATTATTGAAAAAACAACAACTTTATATTAGTAAAGTAAAATAAGCATCATTTTTTAGAAATCAGAATCTTGCCTTATGATTTTACTTTCTCCAACTAATCAAAACATACATTAGACTTGAACCATAGATATCCGCAAGAGCATGCGCGAGGAAGAAAGGTAAGAGATTTTTAACCTTATATTTGTAAAGGCAATAATAGAGAAGTCCAAAACCAACACCGATCGTCAGTGCCCAGAGCATTCCATGATAAGTGTGGAAAGAAACACGAATAATCATCGAATAAAGAAGAACCCACCATTTATATTTTTCTTTTACCGAAGTTAATAAGCCTAAGAAGAAAAATTCTTCATAAAAGCCATTTAGCAAAGCATAGAGAATCATCATCGGTGTCAAATCGGTAAACTTACGGAAAATTTCTAATAGATCAATGT
This sequence comes from Streptococcus sp. AS20, assembly GCF_000524255.1. Taxonomy (NCBI): domain Bacteria; kingdom Bacillati; phylum Bacillota; class Bacilli; order Lactobacillales; family Streptococcaceae; genus Streptococcus; species Streptococcus sp. AS20. The sequence goes on from NZ_JANS01000009.1 coordinate 32,903, forward strand.
ATTTCCATAACTGGGGATCAAAATAGTTATATTCTCCGCTAAGGGTCGTCACGGTATCTGCTAGAATCCCCATAACTGCAAAAATAAATGGAACCCAAAAGAGTACAGACCACGATAGACGAATCGGCAACTGTCTAAAATCAAACCGACGAAGTATTAAGTAGGCTATCGTCAAAGCTAACATGAGAAGTTGTAATTCTAAGTTACTAGAATAAGCGGCTCCATCATTTGCTGTTTTACTAGTTGCATCTGCTACTGCTGTTGTAGTGGACGGAGACAAGCTAGCAAGATAAAGTTCTGTTGAACGATAGATAAATCGCCCAAATAGCAAGACCGTCACGATGACAATATCAAACCATTTCAGATACTTCAGGGATTGAGTGGGACAAATTCTTGCTAAAAGATTCACGATATATTCCTTTCATAAAACGAAATGGGAGAGGGACGGAACTCAAAACTAAAAATCTTTAGTTTATAGTCTCACTCCGAAAGGTTGCTCAACAGTCTGGGAGCCTGTTGAGGTGGCGAGTGCGGAAAACGAAATTTTCATCAAAAGTACTCTTCCGAGCTTGAAAAGCGAACAAACCTTGAAACTTGCTTTACTCCCCTATCCGCCAATTCAAAGCCGTGTTTTTGACACATCTTCATGGAAGGGTTCTTTTCAACCTCCAATAGTCCAGTGGACTATTGGAGCAATCAGCTACTGCATCGTTGATTTATTGCACCGTATCCTTTGAAGCTAGAGACTTTCATCCCAGCCTCATACCAACCATAACCATTGTACCTATAAATCTATCAAAAAATCTCAAAATTTTATTATTCTATGATGTTTATTGTAAAAGTCTACAGACTTTTGTACACGAAAGGTTAAGGTTTCTTTATCAAAATCCAGTTTCAACTCATAGTTTCCTGATTCGTTAGGTACGATATAGCCTAAAATCACTAGAGCATCTACAAAAATATCGTGCCGTTTTTGCATCAGCTCAGTTTTACGACCATACTTTAGCAGAAAAGTTGTCATATATTTTAGAGCATACTCCGGATTAACATCTCCTATCAACTTATAAAGCTTTTGTTGCTGATTATTCAATGGATATTGTTGCTTTAGCTTATAAAAATAATTGGAAAGTGTCAGCTGCTCTCTGAGAAAATCTGTTGTTTCCACTAAAATAGCCTGGTTGGTCTGATTGGTCAAGCGTGTCTTAAAGCGCACATTCCGCAATTCTTTATAAAGAGAACTGTCATCTCGTACAAATACTTCCTGATCCAAAGACAAATCCGTCACATTTTGCAGTAGAGGAAGGGTTTGTTGATACCGTTTGTTTGCTCGAACCACATAGCCTGCCTTGATATAGTCCTCTATAGAGCGATCAATATTGGAAAAGTTTGCAAATTCGCACTTTATCTCTCGCAAAGTAACATCATCATGTCGGTCTAAATAATTTATCAATTCATGAAAAAAAGGCTGACGTGTTAAACGACTGGGATTGATTACTTTAATCATCTAATCTTCCTTTATAAACTAATTTTTCGGATTGAGCCAATTGGCTAGGATTGGTTCCTGGCTGATGAAGAGGAACTGCTAAACCTAACTCTTTGTAATACTGCTGCCAAAAAGGAGCTATTTCCTCTTTTTCATCACCGAACTGCATAGGAATGGTTTCAAAAATGGGGAGGATTTCTGCAATATATTCAGAACAATAAAAGCCTGTCGTATCTGGATAAAAGCTATTATTATAAGGTTTATAAAGGTGTTGCTCTGCTCTTTTCCAGACAGCTTTTACATCTATGTCAGAACAAGCATAAACAGCATAACATTCATCAACCTGTAAAAATTGATCTATCGGTTCTTTAATGACACCGCGCTTGCTTGTCGCATGGTAAATCCAACCAGCAAAGAAGATTGCCACATGGTTATACCAACCAGTTGATCGCTGAATGGCCTCTGCTATATCAGATTGACTGGATACAAAAATTAAATCTCCATTTTGTAAATCTTGAATCTTCATAGAACTATTGTATCAAAAAAGGAGCCGAAACTCCTTTTTCTTCCAAATTTTTATCCATTAAAACTTTCAGTCAATTGTGGTACAACTTGTTTTTTACGAGAAACCGCACCAGCAAGGAAAGCATGATTATTTTCAAGTGTGAAATGGAAAGCTGCTTCCACTTTATCCATATTGCCTCCAAGTGCAAGGATTTCTGAGTTAGAATTGATAATATCGGTAATCATCAAAACGAAGTCAGAATAACCATTAGCCGCATTTGTTTTTTCAATAGCTGCTTCCAATTCAGCTTGACGTTCTAAGACTTCTGCAATATCAACTGTGTTGACTTGTGCTACACGAACTTGGTTTCCGTTTAATTCAAATGTTTTAGCATCAATATCAATCAATTCCTCGGCTGTTTTGCTAGCTAAGTTGGTTCCAGCTTTAAGCATAGCCAAACCGTATTCTTCCAAATCAACTCCTGCAAGCTCTGCCAACTCAGGTGCAATCACTTTATCACTCGGATGAGTGGTTGGTGATTTCAGAAGAAGCGTGTCTGAAATCAAACCTGAGAGCATCAAACCTGCGAGTTCTTTTGGTACAGCTACACCAGATTCTTTAAACATGCGATAAACGATAGAAGAAGCTGAACCGACAGGCTCCAAACGCATATAAAGTGGGCTGGCTGTTTCAAAATTTGCCACACGATGGTGATCCACAACGCCATAGACTTCTACTTCTGCAATGTCAGAAATAGATTGTTGAAATTCATTATGGTCTGTTAAAATGACTTGCTCAACTCCTTCTGCTTTGGCAGATGTCACCACACGCGGTGCCGTTACTCCAAAATAATCCAAAACAAAAGCTGTTTCTTCATTTGGTTCTCCCAAAGCAACCGCTTCTGTATCCAAGCCATAAGCTTCACGCGCAAGATAAGCAAAGGCCACAGCTGAGCCAATCGCATCTGAATCTGGATTTTGATGACCGAAAACTAAAATTTTAGACATGATCGTACCTCGTAAACTTTTTATATACTTTATTTTAGCACAATTTTAAGATTTTCACAAAGAGAGGAATAGAAAAGCACCCAATCGTTAGTTTTCCTGTCTAACTTTTTGAGTGCTGATCAAAATCTCACTTCCTGCTTTTATTAACTATTATGTATGCGGTTCATATACTCGGTATAAGATTCTGTTTTCATAAGTTCTTTGGCATTTGCTACTCGATCAGCAGTTGGCGGCTTTATACCTTCTAATGGATAAGGAATGCCCAATTCACGCCATTTAAATTCTCCCATTGTATGATAAGGTAGCACTTCAAATTTATCAACTGTTTTTAACGTTTTGACAAACTCACCTAATTCTTTTAAGTCGTCATCACGGTCTGTTAACGTTGGAACCAAAACATGGCGAATCCACATTGGAACACCTTTATCAGACAGATATTTTGCACATTCCAAAATATTCTTATTGGTGTGCCCTGTCACAAATTTATGCTGGGCATCATTGATTTCTTTAATATCCAGCAACACTAAATCTGTCACTTCAAGCAGGCGATCAAAAACTTTGAGATACTCTGGTGTATTGCGGAACGGCATCGCACAAGTATCTAAAGTGCAATGAATTCCCAATTCTTTAGCTTTGGTAAAAAGTGCAGTCACAAAATTAATCTGCAAAAGAGCTTCACCACCACTTACTGTAATCCCACCTTTTTTACCCCAAAAGCCACGATAACGAAGCGCTTCTTGCAAAACGTCTTCAACCGTTCGCTCTCTTGAATTATTGGTTTCCATTGCCCATGTATCTGGATTGTGGCAATATTGGCAACGCATTTTACAACCCTGTAAAAAGACAATGAAACGGATACCAGGCCCATCAACAGCTCCAAAACTTTCAGTCGAATGGACCATACCTGTTACTTTTCCATAATCAATGACTTCTTTTTCCATCGTCTTATCCTCTTGAAAACGTTTTATAATACTATTATAACACTTCTTTTCTAGATAGAGGGACAATTTGTCTATTTTTTAGAAAATAATCTGTTTTTCAGTTTCATTTTCAATATTTTTCAAAAAAACGAGAGAATCTTAAAACTCTCTCGTTTATCTATGTCTTTTAATCCGTCACTTTCTTTCGCCAAAGGAGGGTTGCACTTAGGATGACAAGCCCTACAACAGCTACTTCAGCACCTGTTGTTCCTGTAGATGGTAAAATTCTCTTTTTAGTTGGTTTATCATCTCTATTTGGTGGAGTTGTGCTGTCATCAGAAGATTTTGGCTCAGTTGGTTGAGTCGGCGTCGTGTCATCTTTCTTCTGACTAAAGTCAAGCTGTGCAATGACGGGATCATGGTCTGATGCCCGACCGTGTTCTTCCATGAAAGAAGCATTAATGTGAACTGGTGAGAACACTGTTTTATCAGCAATATTTTTTGAAACAAAGATATTGTCTAAACTTTGATTGCTACCACGGTAAAAATAAGAATAGCGATCTGCTGCGTCGTGATTCAGCATCATATTGACTAATTCATTACCAGCCACTGCTTTGGCAGTTTCTGAAAATTCAAAGTCATTAAAGTCACCAGTCAAGACAAACTTCAAATTTGGATTTTGCTTTAAACCTTCTTTGACAAAAGCGTTCAACAGCTTCCCTTGCTCAATCCGCTGTGCTAATGTATTTTGCACTGCTGGTTGTTTAGAACCATATACTGCATCATCACCGAGTTTGGATTTTAAATGATTGGCAATCACGACAATATGCTCGCCCTTAAATTCAAACTCTGCTGCTAAAGATTTTCGAACTTTCGTAAAGGTTGGATTGGTTGGATCGATCCTTGCAGGATTTTTCACCAAATGCCCATCTTTGAAGGCAGCTGCTTCTGTGCTACTTCCTGCTTCACGCTCAACTAGCTTCACTCGTTGAGGATTATACAAGTAAGCCACACGAATATTGGAGCCCGGCTTTCCACCATCTGCTCCATCAACAGGGGCGACTTCGGTATATTTGTATTCTTTGCCACCTAATTGTTTAATTTTAGCAGCCAGTTTTTCACCGCTTTGCACACCGCTGACAGTACCATCATTAACGCTTCCATTATTGTCTTGAACTTCTATAAGGGTAATAATATCTGGACTGTGAATTTCGTTGATAAAAGATTTAGCAATTTTGTCTACTTTTGCATCAGGCGTCTCACCTGCTGCATTGTTTGCTGAGAAGTTTTCAATATTATAAGAAGCAATAGTCAATTTATCTTCACTTGGATAAATCTTAGAAACCTCTCTTTGTAGACCGCCATCTTGCAGATCTGGCAACTTCGTTGGCTCCAACTTATAAACCTTGCTGCGATAAGTTACAACACCAGAAACATCTTCATTAAAGTAATCTTTAGCTTTTGCAATATATTTATTCCCAACATAAACGGGGATAGTTGCTGTATTTTGGACATTAGGGCGAAGGTTGACACCACCGATATTATTGAGCGGCAGCGCTTGATAACCATTCGGCAAGAGATAAATATCTCCTCGATATTGTGGGCCAAGCACACGAGGTTTTTTCACTGTTGTCAACATACCCTCCAGACTTTCCCAATAATCCAATGCATCATGTTCTGGATCATAAGTAGTCGGAGTATTATCCACGATATCTTTTGGCATACGATCTGAAATATTAACTGGTTCTGGTAGTGCGGCTGTACCGTTTTTCGTTACCTTAGAAGCAAACAATTGTGTTACAGTTAAGCTGTCAGTTGGTTTACGGAAAGTTTGTCCAGGACGAACACTGAGTTCTTCCATATAACCTTCTTTGATTTGACCTTCAATCGTCAACTGATCGCCAACTGCAACCTTTTCTTTTGAGACGACATAAATAGCATCTGAGGTCTTAGTATTGCCATCGGCTTTGAGATCTTGTACATAAAAGCCATACCGATCTGTCTTTGTTACAACAACATTTGAAACCTTGACTTTCTTCCCATTATAAGGTGATTCATGGGCTTCCCCTTGTATTTGACCGATATTTACCACTGTTGTAAATTCAGAAGTTGTAACATGGGCTTCACCGCTTGCAGCTTCTGTCTTAGGCGTCTCTTCGCTTGTACTACTTGGCTCATTCGTATTGCTCGTTGAACTGTCAGAAATTGCTTCTGATGGCTGTGATTGTGTCGTTGAAGCAACTGAGCTAGATTTCGAAGTCGTTACAGATGATTCTGAGCTCGAAGATGAAGAACTTGTCTCATTCGCCTGAGCAAGAGGACTTAAAACAGTGCTAGCGAGCAAAATAGCTGTCGCAAACAAAACAGGTAATTGTTTTGATGTTTTTTTCATATATTCTCCTTTACATCATAAATTGGAAATCAGCTTTCCTTGAGATGTATTTCTACCGTAACTATTATAAATAAAACGGAAGAATATTGCAAGCGCTTTCTCTCAGGCTTTAAAAATCGGCTGAATGATTCAGTCGATTTTGGAATTTCTTACTGTATCTAGCGCTTATTCACAATAATTGCCAAACTTTCATAAGGTCTCAAGGCCACAACTGCTGCTATTTGAGCTACCTCATAATTAGAAAGGAGGACTTCACCATTCTGGTACTCCGGTAACACGTCTACTGTAATCGGATCTGAGTAGAAGTTATTGAGCACTAACAGTTTTTCATCACCCAATTGACGCTCGAAGGCATATACTTGCTGACTATCTTCATAAGCTGGTTTGTAGCTGCCCTCCGCTATAAGAGGCAATTTTTTACGAAGAGCAATCAATTTTTGGTAAAAAGTAAAAATTGGACCTTGAATTTCATTATTAACATTGATTTCAGAGTAGGATTTAGCTGCTTTTAACCAAGGTGTTCCACTTGTAAAGCCAGCATTTTCTGAATCATCCCACTGCATAGGAGTTCGGGAATTGTCACGAGACTTAACCTGAATAATCTTAAACGCTTCTTCTGGTGTTTTGCCAGCATTTAATAGCATTTGATAAGCGTTGAAAGATTCGACATCTGCATAATCTTCCATGCTATCATAGCCTGGGTCAATCATACCAATTTCTTCTCCCATATAAATGTAAGGTGTTCCACGAGATAAATGGATACTCGCTGCCAACATTGTTGCACCTTCATTGCGGAAATTCTTAACATCTACAAAACGATTTAGTGCGCGAGGCTGGTCATGATTGTTCCAGAAAAGAGCACTCCAACCATTATGATCGCTCATCTCCTTGCCCCATGTATGGAAAAGACGCTTTAATTCCTCGAAATCAAAATTCTTCAGTGTCCATTTCTTGCCATTTTCATAATCCACTTTTAAATGGTGAAAATTGAAAGCCATAGATAATTCGTGGCGTTCCGGAGCTGTATAAAGAATACAATTTTCAATATTCGTCGCGCTCATTTCACCAACAGTCATAATAGTCTCATCCGTTCCAAAAGTCTCCTCATTCAACATGTGAAGATACTCGTGTACGATAGGTCTATCAGTATAGGCTGGCTTCCCGTCATTCTCCGGACAATTCTCTAATATTTCATCCTTCCCGATGACGTTAATAACATCAAAACGGAACCCCTTCACACCCTTGCCTAGCCAAAAATTGACAACTTTAAAGAGTTCCTCACGAACATGAGGATTGCGCCAATTGAGATCAGCCTGCGTCACATCGTAAAGATGCAGGTAATACTTACCCGTGTCTCCAAAAGGAGCCCAAGCGCTGCCGCCAAACTTAGACAACCAGTCTGTCGGCTCATCACGTAGGAAAAAGAAATCCTGATAATAGTTATCTCCAGCCAAGGCTTTTTGAAACCACTCATGCTCTGTCGAACAATGGTTGAGCACCATGTCCAACATAAACTCGATACCATATTCTTTTCCAACTTGAATCATTTCTTCAAAGTCGTCCATACTCCCAAAGAGTGGATTTACCGCAGTATAATCAGAAATATCGTATCCATTGTCATGCTGTGGACTAGGATAGAAAGGATTGAGCCAAACCATATCCACCCCCAACTTAGCAAGGTAAGGAATTTTTTCAATGATCCCTTGTAAATCTCCAATACCATTTCCTGTAGTGTCTTTATAAGATTTTGGATAGATCTGATAGACTACTTTTCTTTTATCGAATGTCATTTGTTTTCCTTTTCTATTTTACAAAAGAAAGAGATGGGGCTTACGCTCCCACCCCTGTATAGTTTTATATTGTATCACGAATTTCTTCAAACTTCATACTTATCAGAGAAGAATATTTTATTGCAGACTATACTTTGTTCAGTTATTCATTCACCTAGCTCAGTCTACCTGCGACGAATGTTAGCCAATTCGTGTAGCCGTCATGAGCTTATCACCAAGTTCAATCATCCGTGGAAGTTGACCACGTTCATCTGCCTGAAATTGATCTTGGTTGGTGATAATCACCGGCGTTTCTGTCACATAACCTGCTTCTTTAATTGCTGACATGTCAAAAGAAATCAACTTATCTCCCACACTAACTTTATCTCCTTGAGCCACATGAGCTTCGAAGCCTTTTCCTTCTAAATTCACCGTATCCATACCGACATGCATCAATAACTCGACACCTTCATCAGAAACGATTCCTACAGCATGTTTGGTTGGGAAAAGAACTGACACAACACCATTCACTGGTGCAACAAGTTCACCTTCGCTCGGTTCAATTACTACACCTTGTCCCATGACACCTTGTGCAAAAACAGGATCAGTTGCTTGGCTTAATTCTTTCACTTCTCCAGCAAGTGGGCTAGCAATTTCTGCAAAATCCACTTTTGGAGCTGCTTCTTTTGCTTCGTCAATGGCTTCAATTTGCGGTGATTTGACACTTTCATCTTCTGCTTTTGTAAACACACCTGTCTTACGGAAGAAGAACGTCAAAATCATCGGTACTGCAATAGCCACCAGCATGACAAAGAAGAATGGCAGCATGTATTTCGCTTGAATAGACAAGATACCCGGAATCCCACCGATTCCGATAGCATTTGCTGTAACATTAAATGTTACAGACAAGAGGCCTGCAATAGAAGAACCAATCATCCCTGCCACAAATGGATAAACATATTTCACATTAACTCCAAATAGTGCCGGTTCTGTGACTCCAAGATAGGCAGAAATTGTTGCAGGTAGGGAAATCTGTGCTTCACGTTCACTACGACGATTCATCAGATAATAAGCAAATACAGCTGACCCTTGGGCGATATTTGACAAAGCAATCATTGGCCATAGAGCTGTGCCACCTGTATCGGCAACGAGCTGTGTATCAATAGCATTGGTCATATGATGCAAACCAGTGATAACAAACGGAGCATAGAGAGCACCAAATATCGCACCAAAGAGCCATTTAACGGGACCAGTCAACCCTGCAAGCACTGCTGTTGACAACCATTGCCCAAGTGTCCAACCGATAGGTCCAAGAACTGTATGAGCTAAAATCAATGCCGGAATTAATGATAAGAAAGGCACAAAAATCATGGATACAACTTCTGGAATCCGTTTCCGCCAGAAAATTTCAAGATAGGAAAGAGACAGGCCTGCAAGTAGGGCAGGAATAACTTGTGCTTGGTAACCAATCTTTCTGACGGTAAAGAAGCCAAAATCCCAAACCCATTTTTTGGCAATTTCTGAAGCTGGCGTACCAGCTACTGAGTAAGCATTGAGCAATTGCGGAGATACCAAACAGATTCCCAAGACAATCCCAAGAATCTGACTAGTTCCCATCTTACGAGAAACCGACCAAACAATTCCAACTGGTAAAAAGTGGAAAATCGCTTCACCAGGAAGCCACAAGAAAGAGTTAACACCACCCCAAAACTGTGAAACATCCACAATCGTATTATAAACTGGTGTCCCATCTTTAGCATACTGTGCTACACCATCAACGATCTTTTGCCCCAGAGCTTGAATTTGCACACCTTCCAAAATATTACGGAATCCTAGAATCAGCCCCCCAACGATAATCGCTGGAATGATTGGGGTGAAAATTTCCGCCAACATTGTCATCACACGCTGCACTGGATTTTGATTGCTCTTAGCAGCGGCTTTTGCTGCTTCTTTTGAAACACCTTCAATCCCTGATACAGCTGTGAAGTCATTGTAAAAAATCGGAACATCATTTCCAATAATAACCTGAAATTGCCCTGCATTTGTAAAGGTTCCTTTAACCGCCGGAATGGCTTCGATCGCTTTTACATCTGCTTTCTTCTCATCAGCTAGCACAAAACGCATCCGAGTCGCACAATGGCTAACTGCGGAGATATTCTCTTTGCCACCAATGGCATCTAATAAAATCTTGGCATCTTTCTCAAATTTTCCCATTTTCTGCTTGGCTAGGATCAACCTAACACTCTCCTTCTTTTTTTCATCATTGTACAATTGATGTTTTTATTGTAAACGATAGCAAAGATGTATGCAAGTTGTGTGCAGCATATTCCTCATATTTTTGATAAAATTAATATAGTTGTATGATAAAAAACAAACAAGTGAGGGGATTATGAAGAAATATGAACAAATTTTTAAACTCATAGAACAAGATATTCTAAATGAAAAATATCAAGTTAATGATTATCTCCCTAGCGAGCATGAACTCGTCCAAACCTACAAAGTCAGCCGTGATACCATTCGCAAGTCACTTGATTTACTTCAAAAAGCTGGTCTTATCCAAAAACTGAAAGGGCAGGGCTCTAAAGTTACTAAACAAGAACAGATTGACTTTCCTGTCTCCAATCTGACTAGTTACCAAGAACTCGTGCAACAGCATGGGATAAATTCTAAAACAAATGTCATTCAGTTAGAAAAAATCACGGTTGATAAAAAGTTATCCAATCTCACAGGCTTTCCTGAATACCGTCTGGTATGGCGAATTGTCCGCCAGAGAGTAGTCGATGACGTCGCTTCCGTCTTAGATATTGATTACCTTGATAAGAGCCTTGTCTCTTCCATGACTCGAGAAATAGCAGAACAATCGATTTATGCTTATCTAGAAGGAAAATTAGGGCTGCACATTGCTTATGCCCAAAAAGAAATCACAATTGATCTAGCTACAAACCGCGATAAAATTTTGATGGACATTGAAAATGATCAACACGTCGTTTCTGTTAAATCCAAAGTCTATCTTACAGATGGACAGCAATTCCAATTCACAGATAGCCGCCATAAACTGGAAAAATTCCGTTTTATTGACTTTGCTAAGCGACAAAAACGCTAACTACCCCTCAGAAATACCACTTTCACAACTTAAAAAAACTAAAAGAAGCTGAGATTATTTCGGCTCTATAATTTCTGTAGTGGGTAAAACCACTTTAGGAATTATGGAGCCTATTTTGTTGTAGAAAAAAAGTCCCATAAGACCTATAATGAAAAGTGACCAAACCATCATTAGAAAGAATCTTATGGAACAATTAAATTTTATCACAAACTTACTCGGAATAAAAGACCTTAACATCACTATTTTGGATGTTCTAGATGCTGGAACGCATAAAGAAATCATTGCTAAGCTAGATTATCCAGCACCTAAATGTCCTCACTGCCAAGGACAAATGGCTAAATATGACTTCCAGAAAGAATCAAAAATTCCCTATCTAGAGTGTGCGGGATTCAAGACTCTCATTCGATTGAGAAAGCGCCGTTTTCATTGTAAAGTCTGTGGGAGAATGGCTGTCGCTGAGACTTCCTTAGTCAAGAAAAATCACCAAATCGCAACTATCGTCAAGCAGAAAATCACACAAAAATTGATCGAGAAAGTCCCTATGACTACCATCGCTGAAAGTTTATCTGTATCTACTTCCACCGTCATTCGTAAATTGAAAGAATTCAAATTCAAGACAGATTTATCTTTCCTTCCAACTCACATGTCTTAGGATGAATATAGTTTCAAGAAAGACAAGATGAACTTCATTGCTCAGGATTTCGATTCAAGACAAATCATAACTATCCTAGATGGGCGGACACAGGTGACTATTCGCAAACATTTCTTTCGTTATTCTAGACAGGTGAGAAGCCGCGTGAAAGTCATTACCATGGACATGTTTAGTCCCTACTACGATATTGCTAGAAAACTATTTCCAAACGCTAAAATCATCCTTGATCGCTTTCACATTGTACAACATCTCAGCCGGGCTATGAACCGTCTTCGCATCCAAATCATGAATCAGTTGGATCGAAAATCGCACGAATATAAGGTACTGAAACGCTACTGGAAACTCATCCAACAAGATAGCCGGAAACTCAGCGATAAACGATTTTATCGCCCTACTTTTCGCATGCACTTGACCAATAGAGAGATTCTAGAAAAACTCCTTGCATACTCTCAAGAACTTCGAGAGCACTATGACCTCTATCAGCTCTTACTCTTTCATTTTCAAGAGAAACAAGCTGATCATTTCTTTGGCCTTATTGAAGAGACAATTTCTTGTGTTAATCCTATTTTTCAGACTGTTTTTAAGACTTTTTTGAAAGATAAGGACAAGATCATGAACGCTCTGGAATTACCCTATTCTAATGCAAAACTGGAGGCTACTAACAACATCATCAAAGTTATCAAGCGAAATGCTTTTGGATTCCGGAACTTTGATAACTTTAAAACTAGAATCCTTATTGCTTTGAACATCAAAAAGGAGAGGGCAAATTCAGTCCTCTCCAGGTTGTAACTTTTCATCAACCCACTACAGTTGACAAAGAGCCATTATTTCTCAACTTCTTCCTCTTCTTCTACTATTTCAGAAACTTCTACTTTGAGCTTTGTCACACGTCCATTTTTCACTTTATCATTGGTTAAAACGAGCTTTTTATTCTGACTTTCTACTTCATAACTCAAACGTTCCTTAGCATCCGGTATGGAGCCAACGCCCGTCAGATAATAACCAGCAATCGTATCAACATCATCACTTTCCAGTTCCACTTCAAAATACTCATTAAAATCATTCAAACTCATGGTTCCAAGGACAAAGTAAGTATGCTCAGAAACCTGATACACTTCTACTTCAGCCTTATCTGTTTCATCATCTATCTCGCCAACAATCTCTTCCAATAAGTCTTCAAGTGTTACTAAGCCAGACATACCACCATATTCATCTAGCAATATTGCCATTTGATTTTGGGTGTTTCGCAACTCTGTCAACAAGTCATCTACAAAGATGGTTTCTGGTACAAAGAGTGGTTCTTGTAAAATTTTTCGCAGCACAATGTTATCAAAACCATTGGTAAAAGCCTCATTTAATAGACGCTTGGTGTGAATCAGTCCAATAACATTGTCTTTATCATCATCATAAACCGGAATCCGTGAAAAGTTCTGCTTCAAAATGCTTTCAATAATTTCCTTGGTATCATCATTGATGTCCACCATAAAAGCATCTGTACGAGGAACCATCACTTCACGCGCCATCATCTCATCTAGTGAAAAAATTCCTTGCAACATTTCAATCTCATCAGCATCCAGGGTTTCTTCACTATTCGTTAGCATATATTCAATCTCATCACGAGTCATTTTCTCATCAGCATCGTCAAAGGTCATCGGCGTTATCCGACTAAGCAGATTAGTGGAGGCTGATAAAAGCCAAACAAAGGGACCAACAATTTTCCCTAAGAAAATGATAACTGGTGCTGTATGAACTGCTAGAGCATCTTTGAGATTCAAAGCAATTCTCTTTGGATATAATTCCCCAAAAACAATAGAAACATAAGTCAAAATAGCAACAGATAAGAAGCTTGCAATCGCTCTTGCTGTCTCAGAATTTCCCATCCAAGAAGCAATTTCCCGACCGAGTGTATTAGCCAAACTAGCCCCTGATAAAATTGTAATCAAAGTAATTCCAACTTGAATGGTGGATAAAAAGTGATTAGGTTTTTCCAAGACTTTCAATAAGCGAATATATTTTGCATCGCCTTCTTCAGCCTTTTGTTCCACACGAGCACGGTTTAAGGATACCATCGCCATCTCAGCTGCTGAAAAAAAGGCGTTTAATAGTGTTAAAACCAATAATAGTAAAGCTTGCAGTAACAAGGTCTGACTGCTAGGGTCTTCCATGAATGTTCTCTCCTCATATATAAGTAATCTTAATTATAGCATACTTTTTGACTTCTTGCACAGGGAGTGTTAAAAAGAAAGTTTAAAGGAAGATTGCAAAGAAGAAAATCGATTGTTTAGGCTTCTAAATTTTGCAGAACTGTTTCCAAGCGTGAAATTGCATCAACAGGAAGTGCCGTTTTAGGGTATTTTTGATTAAAGGCAAGCAAGAAGTTCAGCCGTACTTGCATTCTTTCTCTAAGTAATTGTTTGTAGCGAGCATCAAAATTCGGAATCGGATACCCTTCACATTCCATGTATTCAAAACCCTCCAATGGCCCAAATGGTTTAAATTCTGCTTCTTCATCAACAATTTTTTCAATAATATTCAAGCTAACTTCTTTTGAAATTCCCTTGCCCATATAAAATCCAGTATTGATGATATAGCAGTCGACACCAGATTCAAAAAGGCTGCGAAATTTCCGATAGTCTTCTACCAACGGATACACTCTAAATGGATTAGCATAAGGTTCAATAACCAAATCATCATGCTTACCAGTCACATTTTCAGCATTGGAACGCTTGGTCATCAATGTACACCCCATCGTAGAAGCCATCAGCGGATCATTGATTTTAACTAAAGGCGGGAGAGAATCGTCTTTCATAATCCAGAAAATAGCTTGGATAGACTCATCAATTCGATCGACCCGATTTGGCGTTGCAAAACGAGACTTAACTGTCCGACCATTTCCATTTCGAATATCCTCTGTTACCAATTTTTTTAGACCATTGTCATCCAGTGTCACACCACAATTCTGAACTGTTACAAAAAAGTCCTGCTCCCTATGTCCAATGGAATAGTCATTCGTTTTATCAAAATAGGACGGTTCCAGAGCAATGGAAGAGCCATCTTTGACAGAAATAATAAAGGCATCATCATGCAAAACCTTAATATCATATTTTCCATTATGTTTGGCATGCGTCAGCGTGGATTTTCCTGAACCAGATAAACCAAAGAAGGAGGCTACATAGTCTTGCTTTTCAGCCTCTTTTTGTTTAAAGATTTTCAAGCCGCCGTGACAAGCTACATATCCATTTCTAGCAGCGGTTGCCCAAGCTAAGGTTAAAGTCGCTTTTTTCAACTCACCAAAGTAATTTAAACCCAAAATAATGACACAATTGTGCTGAGTATCAAAATATACCAATCCTTCAGGATAATCCGGATGTTTCCATTTTGGATCGAAAAAGACAAATATGTCATTTTCATCGTACTTTTTAGAAACTCTCAAACGATTTTTAAACTCTTCATCCAAAATTTGAAAGTTTAAAAGCCAAGAATAAAGATTGTTGATTTCATCTTCAGGAACCATGAGATGAGCACAAGCCATAAAGGCTTCATCTAGCCCTACAACTGCATCTGCCTTATAAAATTTTCGATGATGAGCCTGATAGATTGCACTGCGTACTATCGAAAGCAGCTTCTCATCTTCCTCACTGTCTCTACCAAAAATCCGTCGAGCTTTAGCCGTTCGACCAACAACTGCGCCAGAATTCGTTAATAAAACACGAGCATAAGAAGGTAAGCCCAGTTCCTTCGTATGAATCACGGGCATATCTAAAACAATTGTCCCAGCAGCTGCGGAAGCCAATTGATAAGCTTCTTCTACGGTTTTTATTGCAACAACCTGATTTTCATAAAAAGCTGTTTCAATGATTGCCTTCAAAGGAGAGAAATAAGAAGAATCTTTTCTTATTTCCTGCGGAGAATATTTACGACGTGTTACCATAAGTGCACCTCCTCTATCTTATTAGTTCTATTTTAGCATAAAAATACATTTTTAGTTTTAATAAAACGCATTATAAAAAAGAAGTCTTTTCCAGCTCGGAACGTAATTCAGATAACTTTAAAACAAAAAGTCTGGGATACAAATTTCCCAAACTCTTACAAGATATTGTTTTTATAACGAAGCGCAGTAGTTGAGAGTGGGCTGACAAAATCAATTGCTTTCGCAATACCGATTTTGTTTCCCTTCTTACTTGTTGATAATCCCATACTCTTCGTTTTTCTTTTGTTCCTGTGTTGATCGGTGATTATCATATAAATTTGCTAGGAACTTCGCAATTTCTTTCAGAATGGAATAAGTTGGAATCGCTACAATCATCCCAACAATCCCATAGATATTACTCGACAAAAGTAAGAGAACCATAATGGTAATCGGATGCACCTTCATCACACCACCTACAATTCGTGGGTAGAGAATATTACCATCAATTTGTTGCACAATGAGCATATAAAGAACAGCAATGACCATTTTTTGAGGGTCCATAATCAAATAGGTAATAATCATTGGAATTAAACCAATACTTGGCCCAATATAGGGAATTAAATTTGCAATAGCAGAAAAAATAGCAAATACCAAAGCATACTTCAAACCAATGACGCTATAACCAATGAAAGCCAACGTTCCTATAATAAAAGCATCAATCGAAATCCCACTAATATATCGTGCAATCGTTGCATTTAGATTGGTCAACAGCTTACTGATATTCAGCTTATCTCGCTTCAGAACAGTTCTTTCCAACATCGGAAGCAATTTGTCTCCATCAATTAAGAAATAAACCAAGAAAATCGGTGTCATAATCAAGATTAAAAGCGTGTTTAAAACAGCTGACACAACACTTCCCAAGCTATTAGTTACACCGTTTAGGATATTTTGTAAAATATCCACATAAGATAAATTTAACTGCCGCAAGATTGATTGAATATTAAAGTTTTTAAATAATTCATTCTGAGAAAGTTGATTAATCCACTTTTGTAACCCTTCATAAACGTCCTGAGTAGAATTGATCAAACTGGTCAACTGCGTAATTAAAATAGGCAAGAGATAAATGATACCCAAGGTAATAAGCCCAAACAAAAGCACCAAGGTAATTAAAACACCAAAAATCCGCTTAACTTTCAGTTCTTTCTCCAAAAATTTCACCAATGGATTGGTTACATAATATAAAAAGCCTGCGATAAGAAAAGGAATTAAAACCGTATTTAAAACACTCACAAAGGGGGAAATCAAGCCTTCCATTTGTCGCCAGATAAAAAAGATAATTGTCAGTAGTAAGACTTCGGTGGTCCAAAAAAATAACTTACTTTTATGAAACATACAGTTCCTCCTAACAGCTATTCTATCATATTTTCCAGGAAAAATGAGTGCTTTTTTAAAAATGAATCAAATTATTTTTTAAAAAGATGTACTTCTATCTCACAATTCCAAAAACTAGTTCATTTTTCTCGCTTGCTTATAAATCATGATAACATAGACTCGTGATTCTAGAATAAAGGGTTCGCTAATAGATTTAAACCCAAATTTTTCATACAAACCAACAACCTACTCTTGCTCCTCTATCCGAATCTCTCTTTCAAGCCATTTTTCAGCACAAGTCTCCGGATCAACTTGCACCCAAGTCCTTGACTGCGAGCAAATGTCACCGTTAGAACACAACCAAAGTAAATAGTTTCTCCCTTTCAAATATTCTCGTTATACAAAAAACTAAGCCCAAGTTAGTAAAAACGTTGAGCTTAATCTTTTCTGTTATTGTTCATTCCTTTATGTTGACCAGAGACTAAGTGTGTGTTCAGTCTCTTTATTTCGTTTCAAAACCTTCTGCAAGCACTTGCGCAAAATGTTCTTCAACAATTTCTGCACAGTGATCACAAACAATTGCATGATAGCTACGTTCTGTGACTGTTTCATCTACTCGACGGCAACGTTCACAAACTTGACCTACTGCATGCTCTACTGTAAAGGCTACATCCTCAAAAGCAACAGCATTTTCAGGAACTAGTTCATCTGCGATTGTTAATTTAGACACAATGAGAAGTTGTGCAACATCGCTATTAACTGCTTCAAGTAGTGTTCTCACTACTTCATTTGGATAAACCGTTAAGTGAGCTTCCAAGGATTTTCCAATAACCTTTTCATTACGTGCTTCTTCCAAAGCTTTTTGAGCTTGACTGCGGAAGTTCATAAAGGCTGTCCAAGTATCCAACAGTTCTTCCTCATTAGGGAAAGTCTGCGCATCTGGCAATTCCGCTAACTGAACAAACTCTTCAGGTTCATGCTCTAAGTAAGACCAGATTTCCTCTGCTGTATGTGGAATAATAGGAGTCAACAATTTTGTAATGTTTACTAGAATATCATAAAAGACGGTTTGCATTTGACGACGTTCTAATGATTTAGCTGCTTCAATGTAAACAACATCTTTTGCAAAATCAAGATAGAAAGCTGATAAATCAACTGTCACAAAGTTTACAATTGCTTTATAAATATCTAAAAATTCAAAGTCCGCATAAGCTTTACGAATGGTCTTAATAAGTTGATTAAAACGAACAGTCATATATTTATCAACGGAGCGAAGATCATCGTAAGCAACAGCGTCTTCTTTCGGATTAAAATCAGAAGTATTAGCAATCAAGAAACGCAGGGTGTTACGGATTTTTCGGTAGGTTTCAGATACTTGACCAAGAATATCCATAGAGATACGCACATCGTTGCTAGAATCCACACTCGTCACCCAAAGACGCAAGATTTCAGCCCCAAATTGTTTTTCAACATCACTTGGAGCAATGGTGTTGCCGAGAGACTTAGACATCTTCTCACCTTTGCCGTCCAAAGCAAACCCTTGTGAAAGGATTTGTTTATAAGGAGCCACTCCATGATTTGCAACAGAAGTAATCAGAGAGGAGTTAAACCAACCACGATATTGGTCTGACCCTTCAAGATACAGGTCAGCAGGATAAGTCAATTCTGTGCGATTCACAACTACGCCATTCCAGGAAGAACCTGAATCAAACCACACATCCATAATATCTGTTTCTTTAGTGAATATACCATTCGGTGATCCTGGATGAGTAAATCCTTCTGGAAGTAAGTCTTTCGCTTCCCGTTGCCACCAAACAATCGAACCATGAACAGCGAAAAGTTCTGCTACATGCTCAATCGTTTCTTCTGTCATAATCGGTGTCCCATCCTCTGCATAGAAGATTGGAAGTGGCACTCCCCAAGCACGTTGACGAGAGATAACCCAGTCGCCACGGTCACGAATCATATTGTAGAGACGCACTTTTCCCCATTCTGAGTGGAATTTAACCTTTTCAATCTCATCCAAGATTTCTTGACGGAATTTTGATACAGATGCAAACCACTGTGGTACGGCACGCCAGATGATTGGTTTTTTCGTACGCCAGTCAAATGGGTAAGAGTGAGAGATTTCTTCTTGAGCAAGGAGCAAGTCACCAAGTTTCTCAATAACAGTTGGTGCAACCTTGTCATAGAATTGGCCTTCAAAGTCAGGACCAGCATTTTCCATCATGATACCGCGTTCGTTAACAGTGACAAACACTTCCAAGCCGTTGGCAACACCGACATTATAGTCGTCCTCACCAAAGCCTGGTGCTGTATGGACAATACCAGTACCAGAATCTGTTGTAACATGGTCACCAAGGATGACAAGTTCTTCTACTTCAATATCCCACGGGTGTTCCGTCACGATGTGGTTCAACTCTTGACCACGGTAAGTAGCCAACACTTGAACATCAATCCAGCCAAATTTCTCAGATAAGCTATTCAACAATTCAGACGCTACAATAAACTTGCGAGTTTCACCTGCTGGCTGTACCAAAACATAATCAATATCTGCACCCACTGTCAACCCACGAGAAGCTGTGACGGTGAATGGAGTTGTTGTCCATACGACAATGTAAGTATCTGTATCTAGAACGCCTTTTCCATCTTTGACTTTGTTGGCGTAGTAAAGTGAAGTTGAAACCAAATCATGGTATTCAATCTCTGCTTCAGCAAGGGCTGATTCAGATGACCAAGACCAGTAAACTGGTTTCGCACCACGATAGATATAGCCTTTTTTCGCCATTTCTCCAAAAACACGAATTTGAGCAGCTTCATAGTCTGGAGTCAAAGTCACATATGGATGTTCCCAGTCACCTGAGACACCTAGGCGTTTGAAATCTTCACGTTGTTTATCCACTTGACTCAGTGCATAATCACGACAAAGCTTTAAATATTCTGCCAAATCCATTTCTTTTCGTTTCACACCTTGTTTTGCTAGGACTTGCTCAATTGGAAGACCATGCGTATCCCACCCTGGAATGTAAGGTGCATAATAGCCAGACATTGATTTTGAGCGCACAATAATATCTTTTGAGATCTTATTCATAGCATGACCAACATGGATATTTCCATTGGCATATGGAGGTCCATCATGAAGTGTGAAATGCGGTTTTCCTTCATTCAATTCTTGACGGCGTTGATACAATTTTGCATCTTCCCATTCTTTTTGCCAAAGAGGTTCTTTATTCGGCAAACCAGCACGCATTGGAAAAGCTGTTTTTCCAAGATTAAGAGTTTCCTTTAATTTCATAAGTTCTCCTTTTTCATATTAGTAACATATTAAAATAAAAAAACCACAAATTCATCCAAAGGACGAAAATTCGTGGTACCACCTTCATTTAGACAAGAATAATATTCCTATCCCTCTTACTCGTAACGTGAGTTAAGCGTTAAATCTTACTGTTTTTCAGATCTAAGTTTGTAAAATGATAATCCTAACAAAAGGGATTACAGGTCTCTCACCGTCACCTGCTCGCTGCGAATATTTTGTTAGCATCTTGTTTTTACATTTTCTTATAAAATATCTACTGATTCTGTTGAAGTAGCTTCTGAGTTTTCTGTTGAGTTCTCATCATTTGTTAAATGCAAACCCAAAACAGACTCGTCTAAAGTTTCATATGCTTGTGTTTCTGCTAATTCACGATTTGCTTCTTCAATGCGTTGCTGTAGTTCTTCTATTTCTTCCGGAGAAAATTGACGTGTCAGATCAATTTCATCTTCTTCTGCTGTCTCAACAACTTCCCCTAGAGCTGATTGAACAACTTCTTTAAAAGCTTCATCGCTTGTTTGCAAGTAAGTAGCTGTTGGACGAAGAATATCTTCCCATTCTGAAGAATTCACAATGCTTAATTGACTTTCAATTGTTGATTTTAAACGTTGGTGGAAGACACGCGTTTTATTTTTCAACTCTTCTGTTTCAACAGCCACTTTCTTAGCATTATCTGTCGCTTGACGAAGAATTTCATTAGCCTTGTATTTTGCCTCATCCAACAAATGTTGGGCTTCTTGCTCAGCTTTATGAACAATGTTTTCAGAACGGTCATTTGCCGCTTGTTTCACACGTTCCGCTGTATCTTGTGCAATCAATACAGACTGGCTAAGGGAATCCTTCATCTCGTCAAAGTAAGTCAAACGTTCTTCCAGATTTTTAATTTTTGACTCTTGCTCATGATTGACACGAACTAAATCTTCATAATCTTGGACAATGATGTCAAGAAATTCATCTACTTCGTCAACATCATATCCTCTAAATTTGTGAGCAAAAGCTTTATCTTTAATTTCTAATGATGTAATAGCCATATTTTCTCCTTACTTACTAGACAATAATTCAACAGTTAATTTGTACTTTCCATTTTTTGAAAAGCCATTTTCTCTTAAAACTTTTACTCTTCCATATCCTCGTACACTAATCAAGTCATTTAATAACAAATGATGACTAGGATTATCCAACATAGAATAATTTACCCTAACTTGCTTTGTTGCTATCAACTTAGTCGCAACACTTCGTGACAAACGAAATGAAGCAGCTAAGACTTTATCCAAACGCATACTAGAAACAAGCACATCTCTTAGCTTTGAATCTGCTTGAACAGCTATCAGTTGTGAAAAATCTACTTGTTTCAATTTTACAGATGTCTTTGCTATCCTTGAGATATGATCCATGAAAAATTGAGTAAATTTTCTATCTACCATAATTTGTGCTCTACCAGAAGCAACAAGAATATCACCAAAAACTTTGCGCTCAATTCCTAATTGATTCAGCACTGTTCCCATTATTTGCGAATGGGTTAAGTGGTGAAATTTATTCGCATAGCTGATTTCTAACAGATCTATTTCAAAATCACTTACTTGCAACTCATAGTAGAGAGGAGCAATAATGACTTTAGCCAATTCACTCGTATAATAATCCGAACTTGAAAATATTTGCAATTGCAAATGATTTCCAAGATTCTGTAAAATTTCAACTTGGTGTGGATTCACAAACGAAGTTACTTCAAAAGAATAAGAATCCTCAACTCGCTGCATCTTTTCTAAGCTTTTATCAACAAATTCACGATCTTCTTCTGTAAAATGTTGGTATAAATGTTTAATATTCTTCATGAATTTAAGCTAAAAGCAAAAGAGCATTCAAAATGATGCCAGAAACCAAATTCAAAAGAAAGATAACGATAAGAATCGTCCAATCAAGACCAGCAAATTGTAAATTGAAACGTTGAAATGGTTTCAAAACAGGCTCTACTATCCGTAAAATCAACTGACCAAGTGATGTTTGATAGGCACCCGGAAACCAAGATAAGAGAGCATACACCACTAAAATAAATGAATACACTCTTACCAAATTATAAAGTATATTTACAATCCAAACCATGTTTTTATCTACGTTTCATATCAAAATCAAATTCGCCACTTTGTAAATCCTCAGGTAATTTCAAATCCTCAACATTTACAACAACATTGATTGGTGTTAAAAGGTACATTGTACTTGCAACTTTTTTTATATTTCCTGCAAGCACATAACGAGCACCATCCAAATAATCCAAACAACGACGAGCTTGCACTTCTGTCATATATTGAAAATCAATCAAAATGCTTTCATTAACAATTAACAAATCAACAATTTCAGTTGTTTCTTCATATTTTCTTGGATAACGAACATTGATTGTCACTTTGTCATCTGAAATTGTCCGATGTTGTGCCAATTCTTGCTGACGTGCATGCAGACGAGTAATGTTCTCATTTGCTCCCGACTTTGTAGAAGATTGTGAAGAGCTACTCGCTGTATGTACTAGTCTTTCTTTGGTAGGTGTAGATTGATTACTCACACGCGGTGGCAACTCTGGCGTTTGAACGCTTGCGTCTTCACCATCTTCTGTAAAGTAATCAATGAATTTATCAAATCTATCTTTAAGAGACATAATACTTTCCTATTTAAAAAATGCGGTACCAATTCTGACAAAAGTCGAACCATTTGCAATGGCTATTGCATAATCGCGGCTCATTCCCATACTTAAATCAGTAAAAGGCATGTTGGGTAACTGTTTACGTTGTAATCTTTTTTGTAATTGATTAGCTTGTTGGAAAATAGCATTTAATTCAGCCTCATTCGCTTCAAATGGTGCCATTGTCATCAAACCAACAATCTGAATCTTTTCAAGTTTTTCTAGCTCAGGTAAAATAGTATCAATTTCCTCTACAGTAAAACCATGTTTACTGGCTTCTTTGGAAATATTGACTTGTAAAAAGCATTTAATGATATGCTCTGCTCTTTTGTTGATTTCTTGAGCTAATTTTACTGAATCTAAGGCATGGAAATAGTCAACATAATTAATGACATCTTTCACTTTTCGCCTTTGAAGCGTACCAATTAAGTGCCAAATCACATGTTCATCTTGTAGAGCCTGATATTTATCTAGAAACTTATCTACTCGATTTTCACCGATATGATGAATCCCTGCTTTAATCAGTTTTTTAGCAGTAGAGCTGTCAACATATTTGGTGACAGCTATTACTTCTACTGATTTTTCTGAGCGATTAACTTGTTGTGTAGCCTGTGCTACATTCTCCAAAATTTGAGATGTATTCTTTTCTAAATCCATTTTAGCGGTTTTTAAAGAATGGTGGTGTTTCTAATTCATCGTCATCAGAACTAGTATCTTCATAACGTTCTACAGCTGGTGTAGTATTCGTTTCTGTTGAACGAACAATATTTTCACGACGCAAATCCCAGTCACCAAATGCTGAAACTTTTGGGCTTTCTGCTCGTTGATGGCTTGGCTTTGGTACTTCAAGATTTTCAGTCAAGTCAAAGTTACGATCGTAGCCTTGAGTTCCTCGAGAATTACGATTTCCACGAACTGCCGTTGAATAAGAATTTTGTTGAGCAACTGGGCGAACACCACTTACTCGATCAATTTTTTCTTGACGAACACCTGTTGCAACAACTGTCACACGAATTTCATCTTTCATACTATCATCAATAGATGTTCCTAGCCAGATATTCACACCATGACCAGCTGCCTGATTGACAATTTCTGATGCTTCTTCTGCTTCAATCAAAGTCATATCAAGCCCACCTGTAACATTTATGATAACATCTTCTGCTCCATCAATCGTTGTTTCAAGAAGTGGTGAATAGATAGCCTTACGCGCAGCTTCAATAACACGTTCTTCACCACTACCAATACCAATTCCCATAAGAGCATCGCCTTTATTTGCCATAACTGTTTTCACATCAGCAAAGTCAAGGTTGATAAGTCCTGGGCTTGTAATCAAGTCTGTAATTCCTTGCACACCTTGTCGAAGGACATTGTCTGCCTCGCTTAAAGCTTCAAGCAGAGGGGTTTTCTTATCAACGATTTCAAGCAAATTATTGTTTGAAATGATGAGAAGCGTATCTACATGCTCACGAAGTTCATTGATGCCTTCAATTGCAAAATTCCCCCGCTTACTTCCTTCAAAGCCAAATGGACGAGTGACAACTGCAACTGTTAAAGCTCCCAGTCCTTTTGCAATACGAGCAATAACCGGTGCAGCACCTGTACCAGAGCCACCGCCCATACCAGCTGTAATAAAAACCATATCAGCTCCTGTAAGAGCTTCTGTCAATGTTTCTTCGCTTTCTTCAGCCGCTTTACGACCGATTTCAGGCTGTCCTCCAGCCCCAAGACCACGCGTCAACTTTGGACCAAGCTGAATGACTGTTTCTGCTTTTGAACCACTAAGAGCTTGAACATCTGTATTGGCAGCGATAAATTCAACGCCTGATACTCCTTCATCAATCATGCGGTTAATGGCATTGCCACCACCACCACCGATACCAATAACTTTAATTACTGCTCCTTGTGTCGCAGCTGTATCAAATGAAAATGTCATAATGTATTACCTTCTCCTTTAATCAAACATATTACCAAGCAGATTTCGAACACGATCTGTCAATTTTTCTTTTGGCTGTTGAGATTGTGTTGGAAGTGGTTCTGGACGTTCAACTTCTTCTACTGCTTCATCAACCAAAGCCGCAGTTGGCTGTTGTGGTTGAGTAAAGCGTTGCAACGGATTGAACGACTGACTTTGCTGTGTTGAACGAGAGAATTCAACTGGCTGATGCCGTAAAAGTTCATCACCATGAACAGCAGCTTGTGCTAGAACATCCACTTCAGATAAGTTTCCTGCATACTCTGATAAACTAATAACATGGGCAAACGCTGGATTACGAATACCGATTTGATTTGGAACATATAATTTAACGGGAACACCGAAAACTTCTTGTGCCAATTCAACCACGCCCGGCAAAATCGCACCGCCTCCAATAATAACAATACCACCTGGAAGCTCTAATAAATGTCTTCTCTCTAAATCTTGCTTGATTTGTTCAAAGATATGTTTAACACGCGCTGAAATAATTTCTGCTAAATAACGCTCTGTCACTTCAACTGGTTCCACTTCACCAATTACTTCCACTTGGAAAGACTCATTGCTAGCGGCAGGTACGTATGCTTCTCCATAGTTAAACTTCAAGCTCTCTGCCAACTTCTTAGATGTTTTTAAAACCTTAGAGATGTCTTTTGTAACATATTCGCCACCTTCTTGATAGATATTGGTAAATTGTAATTCTTGATTGCGAACAGAAGCTGCAGTTGTTTGGCCGCCCCCCATATCAATGACAGTTGCACCAAACTCACGCTCTCCTTCATTCAGAACGGATTTTGTCATAGCGAGCGGAGAAATGATAATGTTTTCAACTTGAACTCCTGCACGCTCAACCGTTTTTCTCAAATTATGAAGAATAGTACGTGGACCTGTATATAGAAGACCACGCATTTCTAAACGAATTCCCATCATTCCGCGAGGATCACGAATTCCTTGAAAACCATCTACGATGAATTCCTCTGGAATAAAGGTAATAACTTCTCGGTCTGGAGTCATACTTTTTGTCAAAGCAGATCGTACAACATTTTCAACATCTGCATCTGTAATTTCTTTCGTTTCACTTGTCACAGGAATCATACCTTGTGTTGCTTCAATCTGCAACAAGTTAGCAGGCAAACCAACATTCACCAACTTAATTGAAATCCCTGCTTTTTCCTCTGCTTGTGAAATTGCAGACTTTATAGCACTTGCTGCTGCTTCGATATCTACAATGATACCATCTTTGACACCAGCACTTTTGGCGTTACTAACCCCAATTACATTTAATTCATTGTTTACGTGTTCTGCTACCAAGACCTTAATGGAGCTTGTTCCGATATCTAATCCTGTAAAAAAGCCATCTCTAGCCATTAGACCATTCCTCTCTGTTTACCAAGTTTCTCACTTATCAATTTAACTATCAAAAAAGTATAGTTATTCAAAGCATATTATAACATAAAAATTTAAAAAGTGGTTAGATTTTCTGCATTATTTTAGCTAATTCGATAACTAAATATCCCTGCTTCCATATCCACAATACTTGCTTCGGTTAATTGTGGTTTAATTTTTTCATAATAAGGTAGCTTTTTGGCCACTTCTGACAGAGGAACTATAATTTTATTTCCATCTGTCATCATGAGAGTCAACAAATCCTCGGTCGCTTTACTTGGTGTATGCTGAACTGTTTGAATTTCCGATTTGATCGTATCGGAAATACCTGCTAATTGTCGCACAAATTTCTTAAGCATAGCTTTATCTGAAAAATCAAGTCTAATATAACTTTTAGGTAATTGTGATTTAGTAACTGGGTTAGCAATTTCTTCTCCGCTAGATAATACTGGAAAATATTGCTCTCCAGAATAATCATAAGCGACAACTTTATATTCTGTCACTTTAATTTTGAATGTAATGGGGAACCGGTACGTTATTTCTGCCTTTTCAGCCCATAAATTTGACTGTTTGATATTCTTAGCATGGGCTTTTTGGCTCAAATAGGTTGTCAAGGTGTAGTCCTCTTTTTGAATACTAGAAGCATCCAGCACCTCTGTTTTTGAAAGCTGTTTATTGCCCGTTACCTCTATATTCTTTAATTTTGAATAGGGACTTATAAAATAAACAGCTAAAATCAACAAAACAGAACTGAGAATCAAGACTGGAAGAGCACGGTAAACATGACGAGGAGCAATTTTTTCTCTAGTCTCTTTTTCATTTTGTTTGGTTTGTTTGCGCTCTGCTTTCTTCTTTTTTCTCAAGTCTGTTTTATCAAGAGGCTTATCTTGTTCTTCCTCAGAGAACTCTGTACTAGTGGATTCTTCCAAGTCTTCTGATTCTGCTTTTTGAGTATCAGATGTTACTTCTGGCTTTTCATCTTCCTCGCCTGCATCTAATTTCTCAGGATTTGGCAAATGCTGCTTTTTTTGCTCTGCCAGTTCTTTCTCTTTTTCAGCTTCTTCTTGAGCTTTTTTTTCAAGATATTCCTTGTTTCTTTTTTGCCACTCAGAAAGTTTTTCTGTCTCTTGTCCTTTCTGATCCTCTTGCTTCTTTTTTGTCATTTTCTTCCTTTATCTATGTCATTTGTTAAAAGGTTATAAAATTCATCTAACGATTTTATTTCTTGAGACTGTTTCATGGTTCGTTCATACATTTCTTTTCGCTCAAGCATTTCGGCAATCACTTTTTGTAGATTTTCAAAGTTTAGTTGACCCTCGTCCAACTTCTTAGCATAGCCTTTTTTTACAAAATAATCTGCATTTTCAATCTGATCACCACGACTTGCTTCTCGTCCCAAAGGAACAATCACATGGAGTTTTGCCATAGCCAATAACTCAAAAATAGTATTAGATCCGCCACGTGTTATAACGACATCTGCTAAGTTCATCAACGGTTGATAGAGATCTGTCACATAGGCGACCCGATAGAGATGATTGGATAATTCATCTAAATGAGCATCTCCTGATAAATTGATAACATTGTAGTGCTGAGTTAATTCTATTTTATTTTCCGTTACCAAATCATTAAAGACCTTAGCACCAGCCGATCCACCAACAAACAGAAGGGTCGGAAGATTTTTATCAAAATGTTGCTGAATCCTTTGAATCTGCTCATTTGGTGCAGTAATTTTTTCTCCTACTTTTGTTACAGCTCCTACATGTTCAATTTTTGTCAAAGCATGAGCTTGTTCAAAAGTCGAATACATTTTCGTAGCACATTTGTAAGCAATTTTATTGGCTAAACCAATCGAGAGGTCTGACTCATGCACATAAACTGGTACTCTAGATAAACGCGCTGCAATGACAGGAGGAACCGATACAAACCCCCCTTTGGAAAAGAGAACTTGTGGACGAACTTTTACCATAATCCCTAAAGATTGTAAAATCCCCCACGTTACTTTGAAAATATCCAGCATATTTTGCCAAGAAAAATAACGGCGTAGTTTCCCTGTCGCTATGGAATGAAAAGTTATATTCAATCCCAACTTCTGGATTTCTTTGTATTCAATCCCATGTTTGTCACCAATATAGTGAACTTGCCAGCCTGCGTCTAGGAATTTTGGAATGAGCAAAAGGTTTAGCGTCACATGACCAACTGTTCCTCCACCTGTAAATATAATCTTTTTCATCTTAACCCTTTAATTCTTCAAATGTTGTAATAAATTCATCGCCCCGAACTTCAAAATTTGGATACATGTCCCAGCTAGCATTTGCAGGACTGAGCAGAATAATGTCGCCTGCTTGAGCTTCAGCAAAAGCTTTTCGAGTTGCATCTTTCACATCAGTAGCATCAATATAGCTAACATCTGCTTTAGCCGCTGCTCTCTTGACACGTGCTGCGGATTCTCCAAGAATAATCATTTTCTTCAATCCTTGAATATCTGGGATCAATTCGTCAAATTCGTTGCCACGATCCAGTCCACCAGCAATCAAGATAACCTTGCTATTCTCAAAACCAGATAAGGCTTTTTGTGTTGCTAGAATATTTGTGGATTTGCTGTCATTATAAAATTTTACATGGTTCATTTCACCAACATATTGAAGGCGGTGTTTAACGCCACCAAAACCTGCTAATGTTTCTTTGATGACTTGATTTTCAATGCCACGTAATTTTGCAACTGCAATAGTTGCGAGGGCATTTTCAACATTATGACTCCCTGGCACACCAAGCTCATCAGCTGCCATAATTGCCTCCCCACGAAACATCAAAACATTTCCCTCTAAGTAGGCACCATCTACTCTTTCTTGTGTTGAAAAGGGTACGACAGTCGCTTGTGTCTTTGAAGCCAACTCTTTCGCTAATGTTTGGTTGAAATTCAATACAAGAAAATCTGTTTTAGTCATATTGTTTTGAATGTTCCACTTAGCCGCTACATATTCCTCAAAAGAGCCATGATAATCAATATGAGTTGGCATCAGATTGGTAATCACTGCAATTTCTGGATGAAAGGTTTCAATGCCCATGAGTTGGAAAGAAGACAACTCCATGACCAAAGTATCATTTTTTGTTGCAGTTGTTGCAACTTGACTGGCTGGAAAACCAATATTCCCAGAAAGCAAACCATTTTGACCACCTGCAGTCAAAACTTCCGCAACCATTGTTGTCGTCGTTGTTTTTCCATTAGAACCCGTAATCCCAATAATTGGAGCATCTGAAATCAAATAGGCCAGTTCAACTTCAGTTATAACTGGAATTTTATTTCCCAAAGCTCTTGCTACCATAGGATTGTCATAACGAATACCAGGATTTTTGACCATCAATTCAAACTCTTCATCCAAGAGTTCCAAAGGATGCCCACCTGTTACAACTTTGATTCCTTCTTCAAGGAGAGACTGAGCAGCAGGATTTTCCTCAAATGGCTTCCCGTCATTCACTGTAACAATCGCTCCTAACTTATCTAATAAACGAGCAGCAGATTCACCAGACTTGGCCAAGCCTAAAACTAAAACTTTCTTATTTGCAAAATTTGTAATGTGCTTCATAACACGCCTCTTTTTAATTCTTCTGTCTCTATTTTACCTTTTTTTCAGAAAATAAAAAAGCCTTTATGGCTTTTTATTCTTATCTGTCACGAAGTTTTGAGTGAAACGATATTTTTTTATCTTTTTGTGACAATTTTGAAATATCACGTAGCGAAAAATATGCTACGCCAATCATTGCAATTCCTATGAAAAATTCAGACGGTAATTGAAAAATTTGAAATACTGCTAATCCTAATAAAATGATAAAGGCTACTAGGGCAATCACTAAAACTACTACATTTAAAGTCCCTTTAATGCTTTGCGGAGCAGCAAAAATGTAAAATAATAGAATGAGAATTCCAAAGATTAAATAAAACATTTCTGCTCCTTTCTAGCCTATTTGCTTCTTTAATATATTAGCAACGAAGCAAATCGTTCTTTCATTATTCAGCTGATTTTTTCTTTTTAGCAGCTTTGGCACGTTGATTTTTATCAAGAATTTGTTTACGCAAGCGGATCGATTCTGGTGTCACTTCCATGTATTCGTCATCATTCAAAAATTCGAGTGATTCTTCCAATGTCAAAATACGAGGTGTTTTTATAACCGCTGTTTGATCTTTCGTTGCAGAACGTACATTAGTCATTTGTTTGGCTTTTGTAATATTGACCGTCAAGTCGTTTTCACGTGAATTTTCACCAATAATCATTCCTTCGTAAACTTCTGTACCTGGATTGACAAAAATGGTTCCACGTTCCTCAATAGACATGATTGAATAAGTCGTTGCTTTTCCTGTATCAATCGAAACAAGAGCTCCGCGACGACGACCGCCAATCTCACCTGGAATCAATGGTAGGTATTGGTCAAAAGTATGGTTCATAATCCCGTAACCACGCGTCATAGAAAGGAATTCAGTTGAGTACCCAATCAAACCACGTGCAGGAACAAGAAAAATCAAACGAGTCTGTCCATTTCCTGTTGATACCATATCTAGCATTTCACCTTTCCGTTCAGAAAGACTTTGGATAACCGAACCTTGATATTCTTCTGGAGTGTCAATTTGCACACGCTCAAATGGTTCACATTGCACACCGTCAATTTCTTTGACGATAACTTCTGGACGCGATACTTGTAACTCATAGCCTTCACGGCGCATGGTTTCAATTAGGATTGATAAGTGTAATTCCCCACGACCTGACACAATCCATTTATCTGGTGAGTCAGTCGGATCCACACGAAGTGAAACGTCCGTTTGCAATTCAGCCTGCAAGCGTTCTTCAACTTTCCGAGACGTTACCCATTTCCCTTCACGACCAGCAAATGGTGAATTGTTCACTAAGAAAGTCATTTGCAGTGTTGGCTCGTCAATGTGAAGAATCGGCAATGGTTCTACCACATCCGTCGGAGTAATGGTTTCACCAACGAAGATATCTTCCATACCAGATACAGCAATCAAATCACCCGCTTTGGCTTCGTCAATTTCACGACGCTCTAGCCCAAAGAAACCAAATAACTTGGTAACACGAAAGTTTTTCGTTGTACCATCTAGTTTAGAAAGAGTAACTTGATCACCAACTTTCACCGTTCCGCGGAAAACACGACCAATCCCGATACGCCCCACAAAGTCATTGTAGTCCAAAAGAGAAACTTGGAATTGAAGGGGCTCATCTGAGTTATCAACTGGTGCTGGGATATGATCAATAATTGTATCAAAAAGTGGTGCCATAGTGTGTTCTTGGTCAGCTGGATCATCTGACATAGAAGATGTCCCATTAATAGCTGAAGCATAAACAACTGGAAAATCTAATTGGTCATCGTCAGCACCGAGTTCAATGAAAAGTTCAAGAACTTCATCCACGACTTCCGCTGGACGAGCTGATGGTTTGTCAATCTTATTTACTACTACAATTGGTACAAGATCTTGTTCTAAAGCTTTTTTTAACACAAAACGAGTTTGTGGCATAGTTCCTTCATAAGCATCAACAACTAGAACAACCCCATCAACCATTTTCATGATCCGCTCAACTTCTCCACCAAAGTCCGCGTGCCCTGGCGTATCCATAATATTGATGCGAACACCATTATAAGCAACAGCTGTGTTCTTGGCGAGAATGGTAATCCCGCGTTCTTTTTCAAGATCGTTGGAGTCCATTGCTCGTTCTTGCAACTCTTTACGCTCATCCAATGTATGTGATTGCTTAAGCAACTCATCAACCAAGGTTGTTTTCCCGTGGTCGACGTGAGCAATAATAGCGATATTGCGAATGTCTTCTCTTAATTTTGTCATTTTGTCCTCTATATCTTATGTTTTATTTCTAACTGAACAATTATATCACAGATTGAGGTAAAAAACACGGTTAAACCAGGTGTAAATGTTTTCATTAAAAAATCAATCTTCTCCAATTTTATTTCCATTTCTTATCACAAAAAATTATGGTATGATAAGAAAAAATTCAAGGAAAATGATATGCGTTTAGATGTCCTACTAGCTCAAGCTCACATTAGCCGTAAAAAAATGAAGCAAGCTCTCCTAAAAAAGAAAATCTTGGTAGATGACTGCCCTGCTCGAAAACTTAGCCAAAATGTTGATACAGGCTTGCAGACTATTACGCTAGAAGAACAACCTGTTCTGGGCAAGCCTCATCAGTATTTTATGATGAATAAATCACTTGGTGTCATGACAGCTAACTCCGATAGGAAACACCAAACCGTTCTGGATCTCATCAGACCTGAAGACTTCAATGAAGACCTATATTCTGTTGGTCGACTTGATCGAGATACCTGTGGATTGCTGTTAATCACTGACAATGGTCCACTCGGTTTTCAACTGCTTCATCCTCAATATCACGTCACAAAAACATATGAGGTTGAAGTTAATGGTCTCCTAGATGACCGAGCAGTGCAATCCTTTCAAAAGGGCATCGTTTTTCTTGATGGAACAATTTGTAAACCAGCTCTACTTACAATTCATTCTTCTACTCCAAACAAAAGTACTGCGACAGTCACTATTTCTGAGGGAAAATTTCATCAAATCAAAAAAATGTTTTTGACTGTCGGTGTTAAAGTTACTTCTCTTAAACGGACTCATTTTGGAGCTTTTGAGTTAGACCCAAACTTAGCCGCAGGAGAATATCGAGCATTCAACCAATCAGAACTCGAAATAGTGAAGCACTACCTAGAAAAAAGCTATTAAAAGTGAGCAATCCTTTTAGATTACTCACTTTTAACTTTTCCTTTCCATCCATCTAGTCCTGTAGAGAGGATGTAAATATTTTGATAACCTTGCTTTTTCAATAGAATAGCTGCATTCATCACACGTTGTCCACGACTATTTTCATATAGTAAAACAGCCTTGTCCTTACGAATCGCTCCTAAGCTTGTTTTTAATTGCTGTGACGGAATATTTCGTGCCCCTAAAATATGTTTATGACGAAAATCGGCTGGATCTCGTAAATCAATCAACTGACCTTGACGAATCATATCACCAAATTCCGCATTATCTACCACTTTAGCCGCACGACGGACACGTACATAGTTAAAGCCCATCCATCCTAACATTCCAACAATAATTGCCAATAAAATCCAGTTTAACATGTTTTCTCCTCATTCTTTTTCAAATATTGTAATTCTAATCGATGCTCTCTTCGTAAGATGCTTTCAGCTTCTAGATAGTCTAGTTTTTCTATCAAGCCTGCATCGTAAATCCTCTCTAGCTCAATTTTCATCATTTCAATATCATACAAGCGCTTCCCCATATAGATAATAATGCCAAAACTTTTGAGGTATTGCTGTACATCATAAAGTGTTTTCATGAGCCTTATTTTACCAGAATTTTAAGAGTATTTCAAGGTTAAAAAGAGGATGTTTATCTCTTTAAGCATTCAAAAACAGACAAAAAAGCCACCGAATTTGGTGACTTCTATAGGGAGATTATTATGAAAAAGAAAAGTTTAGGATTTTTATCAAATAAAGTTAGGAGGTCTTCATCTGATGGTATTAGTATAACGCTACCTCCTTAAATTTATCTTAAACTTTAAAAGATTTTAAAATTTTATTTTCTATTCTCAAATATTTGCTTACACTCCTGGAGTTTGTCCAATTTCAGCCGTTAACATCCAGATATTCTTTTCAAGATCAGCTTTAGCACCGACAAAAATATCGTTCGTTACATCATCTCCTTCTTCATCTGTTACGTCCAAAGCTTCTTGGTAAAGCTTCACCAAGTAACGGAAGATTTCGATGACACGTTCCAAACTTTCTTCGACACTCTTGCTAAATTTTCCTTCTTTTTCTTCAATATTGCTGTGTTGGATGAATTCACTCAAAGTTGAATATGGAGTTCCACCCAGAGTAATCAAACGTTCACTCACTTCATCCAAAGTTGTATCCAAGGATTCCATATATTCATCCATCTTAGGATGCCAAACCATGAAACCAGCTCCACGCATGTACCAATGTACTTGGTGAAGAGCAATACGAGCAGTGTATAAATCTGCTACCGCTTGGTTCAATACCACTTTTGTTTTGGGAAGAGACTTATTCAAAGATCCAACACTTGAGAAAGTTGCAACATCCTTGACTGCTTCGTTGTTTACTTTAATCATTTTCTTTACCTCACTTTATTTAGAATGATTCTAATTTTTATTATAATTTAATTATAATGTTTCTAAATAAGAAAGTCAACTAATTAAACTCATAAATTTCTTTTATTAGAGAAGTTGCAATTTTTTAGAATAATTTACGAATAAAAAAGTATGATTCATTTTTATTTTTTCTTGGTTGGAAGTATTGTAGCTTCCTTTTTAGGACTGGTCGTTGATCGCTTTCCTGAGCAGTCTATTATCACACCTGCTAGTCATTGCAACGTTTGTAGACAGAAATTAGCACCTCGTGATTTAATTCCTGTTCTTTCACAGCTTATCAATCGGCTGCGTTGCCGTTTTTGCAACTCAAAAATTCCCATCCGTTACATCCTTCTAGAACTAACTGGTGGCTGTCTCTTTCTTGCAACATCTTTAGGTTATCTAAACATCAACCGGCTCGTTTTGCTTGCAATGGGAATGACCTTATCCCTTTATGATCAAAGAGAACAAGAATATCCTCTCCTCATTTGGTTAATCTTCCATATTTTTCTCCTTTTTTTGACAAGCTTCAATCTTTTAATGGTTGCTTTTTTAGCACTTGGGATTTTGACTCACTTCGTTGATTTACGTATCGGTGCAGGAGACTTTCTTTTTCTGGCATCTTGCTCAACTATTTTTCATCTGACTGAAGTTCTTCTCATTATTCAAATTGCTAGTATCATTGGTCTGCTCCTTTTTGGTTTAAAATCAAAAAAAGACAGGTTAGCCTTTGTTCCCTGTCTTTTCTGTGGTAGCAGTATCCTGATAATGATACAATTTATCGTTCTTCACCAAAATGCCTTATGATTTATTTGAGAGTTGCTTTACCAAAAATTTATAAAATAGAAAAGCTAGATATCCGCCTAATGTATTTGTCCATAAGTCATCTATTTCAAAAACACGATTGGCATCAATTAAAATATCTAGTAAAATCTGGGTGCATTCGATAAACAAGCTCATTGAAAAACTGGCAAATAGCACACGCTTAGCGCTCCTCATCTTAGGAAAAAGCCAGAGAAGTTGAAAAATCAGTGGGCTAAGCAGAAAAATATTCATTATATTTTGCACAAAAACCTTAATTAATTGAAAGAAAGAAGTAATTTGCCCAAGATTGATAAAAGAATTAAAAGGAATGAGAAGCACTACAATACGACCAAACTGCTGAATCCCCGGCGTCTCCATTCCCTTTTCTGGCACTTGAGGGAGAAAACACATTAGACATAATAATAAAATGTAGAAAATGCTTCCCCAAGTAAGAAAAGTACGTCCCTTAACGGTTAATTCACCATCTGTTTTCAATAGATTGTTCAATTTAAGCATGCTTGGTAAGAGCTTTCTCCTTGTCCTGCTTCATGGTGTTTGAGCGCAATTGACCGCAAGCTGCATCAATATCCGTACCATGCTCCTGACGAACAACACAGTTAATGCCATTCTTTTTCAGAGTATCGTAGAAAGCCATTACACGCTCCTTGGGACTACGACTGTATTGATCATGTTCACTAACAGGATTATAGGGGATTAAGTTGACATAAGATAATTTCTTGATGTTTTTGAGCAATTCAGCCAATTCCAGTGCCTGCTCTACTCCGTCATTGACTTTATTTAACATAATGTATTCAAAAGTCACTCGGCGGTTGGTCGTTTCAATATAATATTCAATCGCCGCAAATAGTTTTTCAATCGGAAAAGCACGATTAATTTTCATAATGCTGGAACGCAAATTATTATTAGGAGCATGAAGAGAAACCGCTAAATTAACCTGCACTCCTTCATTTGCAAAATCACGAATTTTATGCGCTAATCCTGAAGTAGAAACAGTAATGTGGCGAGCACCAATGGCTAGACCTTTGTCATCATTGACAGTTCGCACAAATTTGAGAACATTGTCATAGTTATCAAAGGGCTCTCCAATCCCCATGACCACAATATGACTAACTCGCTCACCGTGTCCTCGCTCATCAAAATATTTTTGTACCAACATAATCTGAGACATAATCTCTCCGTTATTCAAGTCACGCTGCTTTTTAATCAGCCCGCTGGCACAAAAAGTACAGCCAATATTGCAGCCCACTTGCGTGGTTACACAGACTGAAAGACCGTAATGTTGCCGCATAAGAACTGTCTCAATCAACATGCCATCTGGCAATTCAAACAGATATTTCACTGTTCCGTCTGCTGATTCCTGCACCACTCTTTGCTTTAGCGGATTGACAACAAATTCATCTTCTAACTTTGCTAATAAACCCTTTGAAATGTTTGTCATTTCTGTAAAAGACTGAACTCGTTTGCGATAGAGCCACTCCCAAATCTGAACAGCTCGAAATTTCTTTTCTCCTTTACTTTCTATCCAATTTATCAAGTCTTGACGAGTCAAACTATAAATTGATGGTTTCATGTTCTTCCTCTCTATACCAGCTCCCAGTTTTTGCTATTTTTGACGAATAACAAAGTGACGTTGATTGTTTGTCTGCTGCTTTCCCTCATTCTGTCTTTTTGTTCTCTGTTTTTGGCGTCTGCTACGCTGACGATTTTCACGCTTCGGCTGCTCTTGCTCCTTATAGGAGCGAGCCTGTTTAGAACGGCGTGGTTTGATTTCATTTTCCTTTTTGTGATGAGATTTTTTATCAAAGGACGCTCGACGCGGTTTCAAATTTTCCAAGACAAAATAAGCACAGCCATAATTGCAGTATTCTAACAAATAATCTTCTAAGCGACTGATTTTTTCCTCGCTTTCATTTGCCTTGTCATCTTTATAAAATCCACGCAAACGCAACTGCTCGTTGCCCCAGTCGCCAACAATATAATCAAATTTTGTTAAAATATCTGAAAAACGCTGATTAAAAGCTGTGACATCAAAACCTTCTTTGTAGTTGTCCACCAAATCAAATTCAATTGTCTCAGCCATCACTTTTGTTCCTATTTGCCGAAATTCCGGTCCAGGAAATTTATTGTAATTATATAATTCAGGTGCAATTTCTTTTCGCATAGTTATCCTTTATAAACGTTATTTACTTGTATTATCTTATTTTACCATAAAAAGAAGTGTTTTTGACAGTTGAAATATGGAATGAAAAAAGGGAATGGGACAAAAATCGATATTTCGTAAGAAATCGATTTTATCGCCTCACCCCCGGCAAAGTTGAGTAAGTCTGCAAAAGCTAATAGCCTCAGCACATTAGAAATTACTCAACTATTGCATTGTATTCTTTAAAACTGAAGACCTTCGTCTCAGTCTCATATTGCCAACTGGTTCTTTTAGTTTTCTTCATTATTTAAGATTTTTTAGTACTTTTGAGGTAATCAATTGCGTCTTGCAAGGTCTTGACAGGTACAATTTTCATTTTAGTTTTAATTTTTTTAGCAGCTGCCAAAGCTGTCTCATAATTTGTTTTCGCTTTAGGATTGGATTTTTTCACTTCCCTGGTAACTGGATTATTTGGCGCAAAGAAAATTTCTGCGCCATTTTTAGCTGCTGAAACAACTTTTTTATCAATCCCACCAATATCACCAACTTTTCCTTCACGGTCAATCGATCCTGTCCCAGCAATATTTCTGCCATCTCTCAATGTCGGGTCTGCAATCTGTGTATAAATCGCCAAGCTAAACATCAAACCCGCACTTGGTCCACCAATCCCAGCTGTTGAAAATTCAATTGGTATATTACTTGTGACTTCTGTTCGGTCAATTAAGCTAATACCAATTCCATTTTTCCCATTTTCAAGTTTGATAATTTTACCTATAGCAGATTTTTTCTGACCGTCTTCTACATAGTTCACCTTGACCTTGCTACCAATTTTCTGTGAGCCTACATAATCAATCAAATCTTTTGAACTGTTGAAAGTCTTATCATTCACGCCTGTCACAGTATCTGCAATATTTAGAATCCCTTTAAAGGTTGAATTCTTGGTAACTTGCAACACATAGACACCTAAATATTTCAGGCTAATATCCTTGCCTGCTTTTTTTAACCCTTGATATTTGGCTAAG
This sequence comes from Streptococcus sp. AS20, assembly GCF_000524255.1. Taxonomy (NCBI): domain Bacteria; kingdom Bacillati; phylum Bacillota; class Bacilli; order Lactobacillales; family Streptococcaceae; genus Streptococcus; species Streptococcus sp. AS20. Next base: position 71,524 of record NZ_JANS01000009.1, read on the forward strand.
TTTTGTGATGTTTCCATATAAAATTGATTGATTCGCATATATTCTTTATCAGAAGTTCCGCCAGTCAGATCTTTCGCCGAATAAATATCTGTAAAAGGAGTCAACCAAGCATAAACCAAATGAGCAAAGGTTGCATGCTGAATCCCAACAGTGACAAAGTTATAAGAACCTTTTTCCTTATCCACTTTATTATCTACACGTAATACTTGCCGAACATCTGCCGCACCACCTGGTACCTCAATATAATAAGGAAGAGGAACCACAAAAGATACGAAAAGTAGAACCAATCCTACCACAGCCACTATCGGCCATTTTTTAAATTTATTTCTTGGTTTTTCCATATTGTTTCTTTAACTCCTTTACGACACTTTCGGGCACATACTTTGAAATATCTTGCTCAAAAGCAATCAATTCACGAATTCTTGATGAGCTGAGATGCTGATAAGCTGGTTTGCTAATCAAAAAGATGGTATCCAATTCAGGTGCCAATTCATGATTGAAAAAGTTGAGCTTTCCCTCATAATCCAAATCTTGGCTATTCCGTAATCCCCGTACAAAAGTTGTCACTCCTAATCTTCGTGCCACTTCTACTGCTAATTCGTCATGAGAAATGACAATTTTAACATTATCCAAATGAACTAGAGCAGCTGCTATCATTTTTTCTTTCGCTTCAATACTAAAAAAACTCGTTTTCTCAAGATTATAAAAAATACCAACATAAAGACAATCAAAGAGCTTGCTAGCTCGCTCAATCAAGTCAACATGCCCCTTTGTAATCGGGTCAAAAGAACCCGTAAATAATCCAATTTTATCTGACATAAACCGTCACCTTTGAAATTCCATATATTTTTTGCTTCCAGATACCTAACCCTGCGATTTCTTCTGGTAAATCCACCGACTTGTCTGTCTCACAAACAACCAGTATATCATCACTCAAAAGCTCTCGTTCAGCCAATTTTTCAATATCTGCAGCAATCTGCTCTTTTGCATACGGAGGATCTAACAAAACTAAGTCAAACTGCCCTGCTAGTAATTCAAGTGCTCGATTAGACTCCATTTTAAGAAGTTCAAACCGCTTTTCTTCTTTAGTCATCTTGATATTTTGGCTGATAATCGCTTGCGCTCTGCGCTCTTTTTCAACCAAAACAGCCGATGCTATGCCTCGCGAAATAGCTTCAATAGCGAGACTACCACTTCCAGCATACAAATCTAGAACCCTCCCTCCATCAAAATAAGGACCAATCATATTAAAGATAGCTCCCTTAACTTTATCGGTCGTTGGTCTAGTCGTTTTACCTGCTAACGTTTTGAGAGGACGTCCCCCATATTTCCCTGCCACAACTCTCATAAAGAATATTATAACAAAATCTCTAAAGAATGTATCAGTTTTTCTTCTGTGATAGCTGTAAATCAATTGTTTTTTCTGTCCTACTTTTGGAATGCAGCTCAAATATGATGATTTCTCAATACAGTTTTTTTGCAATTAATTCAAGATAATTGCAAACCAAACAAAAATCCCCTGATATAAATCAGAGGACCGATTGATTATCTCACTTCAAGCAAGCCAACGTCACCATCTTCACGACGATAGAGAACATTGGTTGTGTTGTCTTCTACATCAGTATAGATGAAGAAATCATGTCCCAATAAATCCATTTGAAGAAGAGCTTCTTCTAAATCCATTGGTTTTAAGTCGATTTGTTTTGAACGTACCACTTTTGCAGGTGCAGCTTCTACTTCTTCAATAACAGCATCTGTAAATAACTGACTAGTTGATTTTTTATTACGGTTTTTACGTTCAATTTTTGTTTTATTTTTACGAATTTGACGTTCAATTTTATCTGTCACCAAATCAATAGAACCATACATATCTTGGGAAACATCTTCTGCACGAAGAGTGATAGAGCCAAGTGGGATGGTTACTTCAACCTTAGCTGTCTTTTCACGATATACTTTCAAGTTTACACGAGCATCCAATTCTTGATCAGCTTGGAAATATTTCTCGATTTTTTCAAGTTTAGAAACTACGTAATCACGAAGCGCTTCTGTTACTTCTAGATTTTCACCACGGATACTATATTTAATCATATAAGTACCTTCTTTCTAAGCATTTTGTTTTTCTTTACTTCATTATAACGCTTTCATTTTTTTTTTGCAAATTTTTTGTTATCTTGCTAATGAAAATGTCAAAATTTCTTTCACACCCGCTTCCACTAAAATATCTTTGGCAAGTTGTAAGGTTGCTCCTGTGGTATAAATATCATCTATCAAAAGAATTTTTGCTGGAAGTGTAACCTTGTCTTTTACTTTAAAGCACTGCTGGCTCTGCAATCGCTCCTCTCTCATCTTGCTTGATTGAGCAATTGTATCATATTTTTCTAAAATTTCCTTAAATTGCAACTTTGTACCCTCAAGAAAAGCTGTTACTTGATTAAACCCTCTTGCTTGATACTTTTCTACACTCACAGGAATTGGCACGAGTGTATAATCGCTATAATTTTTTAATTCTTGATGCAAAACTTCAGTAAATACAGAAGAAAGAGCATAATCTCCTTGAAATTTATATTGACTAAAGAAGTTTTTCATAGCTTCATTATAGACAAAACAACTCTTATGGCAAACTTCTTTTCCTTTCTTTGTCCACACATCACAGTCTATGCAGATTTCATCTATTCCGTCACGATAGCACTTAGGGCAATGTTGCGCTGAAATACGCTGGAATTTTTCAAAACAGGCATCACAAGCTTTTGCTTTGGGCTTCTTCAAAGTCAGCAAATCACAAAATGTTAGCTTTTCATCAAGTAGACTTTCACATAACAGACAGTTATTCATAAACCAGCCTCCTGATTCATCTCTCGAATTTCTTTAATAGCTTTTTCTATCGCCATAGTTGTACCATCATGAAAAAAGATTAACTCGCCTGTTGGTCGCTCCATACTACGACCAACACGACCAGCAATTTGTACCAAAGCGCTGCGACTAAACAGACAATGGTTAGCTTCCACCACAAAAACATCTACACAAGGAAAAGTCACGCCACGTTCCAGAATCGTCGTTGTTACTAAAATTGTGATATCCTTTTGACGAAATTTCTCTACAATATCTAGTCGATTTTCAGTCGTTGAGGCTACAAAGCCAACTTTTTCATTAGGGAAATTGTTTTGGAGAATCTCTGCAAATTCTTGTCCTCTTTTAATCTCAGAAGCAAAAATGAGAAGAGGAAAACCTGTTTTTCTTTGCTTTTGCAGAAATTGTCTTAATTTAGGAACCAACTTCTTTTGACAAAGGTATTTTTGAAAATCTGCCAGCCAAACTTTTCGAGGAACAATTAAAGGATTCCCATGAAAACGTCTAGGGAGACTTAAGCGGCTCAACTCTCCCTTGCTAACTCTTTTGTCCAGCTCATCTGTGGAGGTTGCTGTCAAGAAAATTTTCGTACCTTGTTCTTTGACTGCTTGATGAACCGCATGATAAAGCATTGGATTGTCTACATAAGGAAAGGCATCCACTTCGTCAACGATGAGCAGATCAAATGCTCGGTAAAATTTGAGAAGCTGATGCGTTGTGGCAATCACAAGAGGACTGCGAAAATACGCTTCTGATTCGCCATGCAGAAGTGAAATATCACAAGCAAAATCTATTTTCAGTCTACGATAAAGTTCTAAACAGACATCAATTCGTGGGCTAGCCAAGCAGACGGCCCCGCCTTGATCAATAACTTGTGCTACCACCTGATAGATCATTTCTGTTTTTCCAGCTCCCGTGACTGCATGGACCAAGCTATCTTTTCGCTTGGCAACTGCCTCCACAAGTCCTTGAGAAACCTTGGCTTGAAATTCTGTTAACGTTCCTTGCCATTTTAAGACATCCGCTTTAGGAAACTCTTCCTGTGGAAAATAATAGAGTTCTTCATCACTTCTGACCCTTCCTAAGATCAAGCAGGATCTACAGTAGTAAGCACCTATTGGCAGTTGGTGTCTTTCTTTATCAACTGCTTGCCCACAGCGATTGCAACATAATTTCCCTTTTTCTTCTTTCATTGCTGGTAAAGTTTGCGCATATAATTGCAATTCTGCTGGTAGTTGTGCTTTTGTAAACATACGACCTAAGCAATCTTGTAATTCTATCATATCTATTTATTCGAAAAAACTTTGGCAAAATACAAGTTTTTTTGTAAAATGAAGATATGGAGTTTAGAACAATCAAAGAGGACGGACAAGTCCAAGAAGAAATCAAAAAATCGCGCTTTATTTGTCACATCAAGCGTGTAACAACAGAGGACGAAGCACGAAATTTTATTCAGGCTGTCAAAAAAGAACACTACAAAGCTACTCATAACTGCTCTGCCTTTATATTAGGAGAGCGGAGTGAAATGAAGCGAAGTAGCGATGATGGAGAACCAAGTGGGACCGCTGGTGTACCTATGTTAGGCGTTTTAGAAAATCATCAACTAACTAATGTCTGTGCTGTCGTGACACGCTATTTTGGTGGTATCAAGCTAGGGGCAGGAGGTCTTATTCGGGCGTATAGCAGCAACGTTGCTTTAGCTATCAAAGAAATCGGGATCGTCCATATAAAAGAACAACTTGGGCTGAGGATCGCTCTCTCTTACAGTCAATATCAAGAATTACCCAATTTTCTTAAAGCTAACCATTTACAAGAACAAGATACATCCTTTACAGAACAAGTCCAAACGACCATTTTTGTTGATAAAGATGATAAGGACAGCATTATAGAGGAGTTGATTGAGTTGTTTAATGGAAAAATCGACATTGTTGAGCAGGGATTGCGGAAAGTTGAGGTTCCCATTTCTTTATCCTAAATATTAAAAAAAGCTATCAACTTGATAGTTTTTTTATATTTTACAAAGACTCTTTTTCGTTTTATACTGATTGTATCAACAGAATTGAGGTATTATTTTATGGCAAAAATTTATCGTAACATTACAGAACTCATTGGAAATACTCCTATCGTGAAATTGAACAAGCTGGTTCCAGAAGGCGCTGCTGATGTCTATGTCAAGCTAGAAGCTTTCAATCCGGGGTCATCCGTCAAAGATCGCATTGCTCTTAGCATGATTGAGACTGCTGAGCAAGAGGGCTTGATTCAGCCGGGTGCAACCATTGTCGAAGCAACCAGCGGAAATACCGGAATCGGTTTGTCTTGGGTCGGTGCAGCTAAAGGTTATAAGGTCGTTATTGTTATGCCAGAAACCATGAGTGTGGAACGCCGCAAAATTATCCAAGCTTATGGCGCCGAATTGGTGCTCACTCCCGGAAGCGAGGGAATGAAAGGCGCGATTGCCAAAGCTGAAGAAATCGCCAAAGAACGCAACGGATGGCTGCCGCTACAGTTCAATAATCCAGCTAATCCTGAAGTACACGAAAGAACAACAGGAGCAGAAATTATCTCTGCTTTCGGTGAAAAAGGATTGGATGCCTTTGTCGGAGGAGTTGGCACAGGTGGTACAATTTCTGGCGTTTCTCACGCTCTCAAAAAAGTCAATCCGAATATACAAGTTTACGCAGTTGAAGCCGATGAGTCCGCTATCCTGTCCGGTGAAAATCCTGGACCACACAAGATTCAAGGAATTTCAGCTGGTTTTATTCCAGAAACACTGGACACTCAAGCTTATGACGGTATTGTCCGTGTTACCTCTGATCAAGCGCTTGACCTTGGACGCCGTGTCGGTGGACAAGAAGGCTTTCTTGTAGGGATTTCTTCTGCCGCAGCTATCTATGCTGCACTTGAAGTAGCCAAAAAATTAGGCACAGGCAAAAAAGTCCTAGCTCTTGCTCCAGATAATGGCGAGCGCTACCTATCAACCGCTCTCTATAATTTTGAAGTTTAGAAATCAAGGCATATACATGTACAAACTTTAAATTTGGATTTGATAACAATTTAAAAAGAACAACTCAATGATAGAGCTGTTCTTTTTTTGATGGGTGGGGATATTGGAAGATGTTGGTAACTTTCTTATTTCAGATACTCCACCTAAAATGTATAACTAAGTAAGAACCTTTCTGATCTCAGATGTTGACGTAAGTATTTATTATATCAGTAAGAAAATAGTCCTTTTGTAAATTCTTTTAAACCGATCAACTTTTAGTTACTATCATTGTCAGAATTAAAAGAACTAGTATACAGAAAAACTCACTTGTATTGAAAAAGTTTTAAACAGAATAAACTAACCTTTAAAATTAGCCACCTCTTTTTCCTTATATGTATTTATAATGTCTTAGAAAGTATTTGTTTTATCTTTGAACGAATTTCGTTATACACTAAGTTAACTTCATTTTCATAACCAATCCTTCCATTGGCTATTGTAACATTTTCTTCTAAATATACTTCTAAATTTCTAAACAGATAATCACTAAACTGATCCTTTTTAGCAAATGAAATTAGATCATCAGCATAATTCGTCATAAGTTTAGCATCAACTGATTTTTCAAAAAGAGGACTGTATTTTTTTAGAAATATGGCATTAGTCAAATTTCCTTTGAAATAATCTTTTCTTTCCTTACTAAGCTCTGTACATTTAGTATACCAATAGTCATTAAGATATCTTTTTATTATTTCTAATAGCTCAATAATAGTTTCATTTGAAAAATCTTCTTTATGTTCCCTTAAATAAGTAATCGAGCTACCTAGTATATCTCCTACACTATCCTTTTCAATTACGCCAACTATTTCTAAATTTTTATTCCCTGTAAAAATTCTATCCGCTACAATTGACCCTAAAATCTGGAATCTATATTGAGAAAAACGTTTCTTTGCAACTCTTTCCCAAGCAATACTATAAATATTTTGTTTGTATATCTCTGTGTTCTCATCTTTGGGCTCGTAATTTTCTTCTTTCTCAATTAAATAATCTGAAAGATATGACCGTCCTAAATTTTTACTATAATTTAGATCTTCATTATTCTCAACTATACGATAATGAATCGTTATATCTCCTGTGTAATATTGAAAATAGATCTCTTCGTTAAAATATGTTGTACATTTCACTACTATCATTTCTAAGTCTTTTAAAGAAAATTCATAAAGGTAGTCACCTGAGTTTTTTGTTCCTATAATCTGTGTTCTAACTCCAGCTTCTCTATCAGATAATCTTCTTTCACAAACCAAAATATTTTCTAATGGAACATTGTCTTCCATAAAAAATTTAATTTTTGCTTTTGCTGCAGCATTATCTTTTTCAATTATAAAATAGGGGCGTACTGAAGCAAAACGCTTTTCTCTATTTTCGAGATACTCGTTTTCTTCACGATCATTCCTTCTTTGCTCATCCTCAAAACGTAACTTTTTTTCTTTCTCATTTTGACTGTTAAAAATCAAGAAAGTTACAATGATTGTTAAAGCTGACAGAACAACTCCATAGTAGTCTTTATTTGCCATGGATATAAAGTTATATATATTTGTGATAAAGGGATTCTGGTTTCTGAATAACGGTAAAAGAATAGCTACCACAATAACAAAGAAATACAATAAAATTTTGAAACTCTTTTTAAACAATATTTAACCACCTCTATTAATTTAAGTTCATTATACCAAAAAACACGACCTTTAGATCGTGAATTTCTATTATGACATTATAAAAAGGGACTTAGAATGGTAATTATATTTGCTGCAAATCCAGCTAACTCTGAAGTTGATCTCGCAACATTTTTCAAGAATTTTAGATTTTCATCAGATGGACCTTTTTCTGCTTCTAATTCTTCAAGGATCTGATTCAACACATTAAGTAATTGAGTATTATTTAATTCATCTGCATACATAAATCGCTCAGCTTTAATTTGTGCAATCGAATCACTATAAATTGTCACTTGATTAGCAGAAACCGTTACCTCACCAGCCGATCAGCCGATACCCTAACTTGAGTAGGTTCTTTTAAATATGCTCTAGCATAATGGACACTTAAAAAACTATCGATTACTCCGCCATCATAAAATCCATATCTTCCATTGACTACTTTATATTCGATATCATTAAAAGTGACTGTCTTTCCATGCTGACCAAAAATTAAATTGAAAGCGTCTAAAAACTCCTTCCCCCTTCTTCCTATAGGAAAATATGTATATTCAACCACAAACTGCCCATCTTCTGAGTAATATTGATTTTGATGTTTGTTTAAAATTTGATATGCAATATCTTCATCCATTTTCTAACCTCCTATAATCATTTTTATTCCATTATACCATAAAACACAGCCTTTCGACTGTGCTTATAAAATTCGCTAACCAAGTAATTTTCTAAGGGATTCCTCTGAAATGTTTTTATTAAATCTTTGCAAATCTAATCTCATAAAATTGATTAACTTTAAATATTCCAAATATTTTTGTTCATTACTTTCAGTAAAATTTATAGGTTCAATTTTTCCTGCTAATTCTACAATTTCTTTAGGAGCATAGAGAACTAATTCTTGTTTTGCAAGAATGTGTTTTTGTACTAATTGAATTTTAGTCTGCTTTTCTGGTGATAAAGTTGATAATGCGACTACTTCAAGATAATTTTTATAGACGCGTAATTTTTCATCGAACCTTTTTTGCCAAAAATATTGTAGAATTCCAAAAATTAGAGTAAATAATCCCAATAAGATTGTTATCAACTCAACTAAATTCTTCACTTACTACTCTCTCCTCCAATTTCCTCATCTCTTCGATACGTTCTTGTGTCGCATCATACTTAGCTTGGTAGTCGGCTTGTTTGTCGCGTTCTTTTTGGACGACTTCTGGTTTGGCGTTAGCGACGAATTTTTCGTTGCCAAGTTTGCGTGCAACTATATCCAATTCTTTTTGCCATTTAGCAAGTTCTTTGTCAAGGCGGGTTAGTTCTTCTTCAACATTGAGCAAGTCAGCGAGAGGCAGATAGATTTCTGCTCCTGTGATGATGCTGGACATGACTAGTTCTGGCACAGCAAGGTCCTCCGCGATTTCCAAATGTTCTGGATTGGTGAAGCGCTTGATGTAGTTGACATTAGCATTGAAAAATGCTTCTAATTCGCTGTCGCTTGTTTTCACAAGGATTGTGATTGGTTTGCTTGGGGCAACATTCACTTCACTACGTGCGTTACGGACAGCACGGATCAGGTCTTTCAGACTTTCTACGCCAGAATGCGCCGTTTGATTTTCAAAAGCAGGATTAACAGTTGGATAAGCTGCTGTCACGATCGAACCATCTGCGTATTGACCGAAGATTTCTTCTGTAACAAATGGCATGATTGGGTGAAGGAGGCGCAAAATCTTATCAAGTGTGTAAAGAAGAACAGAACGAGTGATAACTTTTTCGTCTTCATTGTCGCTGTAAAGTACTTCTTTCGTCAATTCAACGTACCAGTCAGCAAATTCATCCCAGATGAAGTTGTAAAGAATATGACCAGCTATACCGAATTCGAACTTGTCGAAATTTTCGGTGACTTTGGCAATGGTTTCATTGAGATTATGAAGAATCCAGCAATCAGTGACGTTCCCAGCTTTTCCCTCTACTACCAAAGCAACATTCTGGCTAGCTTGGTCAAGGGTCAAACCGTCATTGTTCATGAGAATATAGCGGGAAATGTTCCAAACTTTGTTAATGAAATTCCAGGCAGCATCCATCTTTTCATAAGAGAAACGCACGTCTTGACCCGGTGCAGAACCGTTTGATAAGAACCAACGAAGCGCGTCAGCACCATATTTTTCAATAACATCCATTGGGTCAATACCGTTACCAAGTGACTTAGACATCTTGCGTCCTTGCTCGTCACGGATAAGACCGTGGATAAGAACGTTTTCAAATGGACGGCGTTCTGTGAATTCCAATGATTGGAAAATCATACGTGATACCCAGAAAAAGATGATATCGTAACCAGTTACTAATGTTGACGTTGGGAAGTAACGTTTGAAGTCTTCTGCTTCTGTGTCAGGCCAACCCATAGTTGAGAATGGCCATAGAGCTGAACTAAACCATGTGTCAAGGACATCTTCATCTTGCGTCCAATCATCACCTTCTGGCGCTTCTTCGCCCACATAGATTTCGCCATCTGCATTGTACCAAGCAGGGATTTGGTGGCCCCACCAGAGTTGACGGGAAATGACCCAGTCGTGAACATTTTCCATCCATTGAAGGAAAGTATCGTTGAAACGTGGTGGGTAGAATTTCACTTTGTCATCAGTATCTTGGTTGGCAATGGCATTCTTAGCCAATTGGTCCATCTTGACAAACCACTGGGTAGACAAACGTGGCTCGACCATAACGCCAGTCCGCTCTGAGTGACCAACACTGTGAACACGTTTTTCGATTTTGACAAGAGCACCAATTTCTTCTAGCTTTTTAACAGTTGCTTTGCGAGCTTCAAAACGATCCATGCCAGCAAATTCGCCAGCCAGTTCGTTCATGGTTCCGTCATCGTTCATGACATTGACTTGAGGCAGATTGTGACGCTGACCAACGAGGAAGTCGTTAGGATCATGGGCAGGTGTGATTTTAACCACACCTGTTCCAAACTCAGGGTCAGCATGTTCATCTGCTACGATTGGAATCAGCTTGTTAACAATTGGCAAGATAACATTTTGCCCAATTAAATCTTTGTAACGCTCATCATTTGGATGGACAGCAACAGCCGTATCCCCAAACATGGTCTCTGGACGAGTTGTCGCAACCTCTAAACTGCGCGAGCCATCTTCCAACATATAATTCATATGGTAGAAGGCACCTTCCACATCCTTATGGATGACTTCGATGTCGGACAAAGCTGTGCGGGCCTTAGGGTCCCAGTTGATAATGAATTCGCCACGGTAAATCCAACCTTTTTTATAGAGTTCTACGAAAACCTTGCGGACCGCTTTGGATAAGCCTTCATCAAGGGTGAAACGTTCCCGCGAATAATCAACGGAAATCCCCATCTTGCCCCACTGTTCTTTAATGGTTGCCGCATATTCGTCCTTCCATTCCCAGACCTTATCCAAGAATTTCTCACGACCAAGGTCATAACGGGAAATGCCATCTTCAGCCAAGCGAGCTTCTACTTTGGCCTGTGTGGCAATACCAGCGTGGTCCATCCCCGGCAGCCAGAGCGTATCAAAGCCCTGCATGCGCTTTTGGCGGATAATAATATCCTGCAAAGTCGTGTCCCAAGCGTGACCAAGGTGTAATTTCCCCGTCACATTTGGTGGTGGAATCACGATAGAGTAAGGGTGCGCTTTTTCATCGCCTGACGGTTTAAAAACATCCTCATCAAGCCATTTCTGATAGCGCCCAGCCTCAACCTCAGCTGGATTGTATTTTGGTGAAAGTTGTGTCATTTTAGTTCTCCTCATAATATTTGTTCAAGATGTAATTTAAAAGGTTTTTGAATTATTTTACGAGCATTCGATAAATTTTCATCCTTCTTGTATGTTGATAATGCTTCCTTTAATTTTGCAATTGAAGTTTCCATATCAATTCCCTTATTTAACATCATCCATACAATATAAAAACGCATTTGTTTTGTTGAATCACTATAATTTGTTTCAATATCTTTATAAGTCCTATATAGTGAAATTAAATCATCAAAATCTAAATTATCATTAAAAATGTCATCATAATATCTATTGAATAAAGCAGCTTTTTGATTCGTCACAAGTTCAGGATAACCCAATTTAGAATAGATAAGCTGTGCCATTACTTCCATAGTTATTGACTCTGATAAAACATCGCTACTTTTATCAGTTTTCCTTATGTAAGAAATACCATTTTCTTTAAAATATTCTTCAATTTTTATCTGAATATTGCTAATTGATTTTAAATCCACAGCAGAAATTGCATTTTGACTATTTGTAAACTCTGCAATATTATTAGTCAAAACAGAATTATTTTCTGTTTGAAAAATTCTGACTAATATCTCAGCATTTGATAGTTTTTCCTCATCGAATTTATTTTCCTTATATTTATAAATTGTGCGTAATGTTTGTCCTCCATTCACAATTTGAAATCCATCCAAAGTACATCTTAGTTTTTTATTTCCATTAATTTTGTTCGCTTGAACTTTATTTGCTGTAATGGTAATTCCGTTATTATACATAAAGAATCTGTCTGGTTCTTCATCTAATGAATTGAGAATATTTTTATTAAACTTCGTATTTCCTAGATACCCTCTTACATTATCATATAGCAATGCAACATCAAGATTTTGATTTTTTAAACTGTTGTAATCTTCAATTGAATAATCATTTCTCAACTGTTCATTCTTGCATGTTAGTCGAATTAAAGTAATGAGCGACAATTTGACTAAATATGATTGTGAGGAAGACATTGGATCCTCCTTAAATATCATAACCGAATCAGAGTCAACAACAAACTCCGCTTTCCTATCATCTGGTTTTTCTGAAATAAAGTCAACAATATCATCTAAGCTAATTGGAATAACTTTTACGTCATAAGTATCAATAAATGATTGAACCTCATTAATATTTAAATTCAACCTCTGGTTTTCATTAGAAATTAGATACAACCGTGTAGTCCAAATATCGTTGGAATTATATTTTTCAATGATTGATTCTACAGTTTCTTTGGTAAGTTCATCCAAGCCGTCTAGATTACCACTTAAGATAGTATTTAAAAATTTTGAACTATCACTAACTGTATTCAAAGACTGTGTCTTATCTATATTATACTTTTCTCGATACTTAAAATTAAACAGATTAATTTCATAATTTGTTTCATCAATATAGACTGCATCAATTCCTAAATCATTATTTGTTCTTTTATATATTTTTCTTTGAAAGTCAGTATCTATCACAAGTCCTTTTAGATCCTCAACATCTGTAATATCTGTTACGCAAGATAAGATAAACATATAAAAACCTAATCTTGACTTTTCAATATCAGATATATCTATATCCAATTGTAGTTGTTCAAAATACTTTCTTGAAATATTATTTATTAATTTAAAATCATTCAATGTCCCCATTTTATTCCTCAATTCTTTCTAATATATAAAAAATAAGTTCAGTTACTAATTAACTACTCAGAGTTCTTTATTATTGGATTCATCATTATGCGAACCGGAAAAATATTTAATAACTCCAAGAATTGTTAGAAATGCTAATCCTAAAATTCCTCCGCCAATTTTTCTTTGTTTATCATTCCTTTTATTCTGGCAGTCATGGCACATTTCTTTGCTATCACTTATTTCTTTGCCACATTTTTTGCAAATATTAGTTTTCACTATCAATTTCCTCCTCATTCTGAGATATTATAAGTTGTTCAGGAATAAAATGAACTTCCAAAAGATCATCATTATTGGCAATAAATTCTGTTAGTGACTTTGTTGATTCTAATACTTCACTAAAAAAAATTTAAAAGGATTTTTTGAATTTGAAGTAAACTCGTCCAATAAGAGAGCATCATTGCTAGAGAAATCATCTAAAATAATATTTTCAAAATCAAGTAAACAATAATTTAACGCCTCATATTCCTGCAATTCAGTCAAACTACCAATCTGGAAACTGAATGCATCTTTTAAATACTGTAAATTCATTAAAGTTGTTTCTGCTAATTCATTATCTTCTTTAGTCTTACTTCTAGAAGTCAATTTTTGTAACTTATTTTTATTTCTTTCATCTTTATTTCGCTCTTCAATTTTATACTTGGAATCATAAATCTGTTGTAGCAACAAATTTTTAGCATTGGTTGCTTGAGAATAGACCTCCCTGAGTAACTGTTTTCTTGTATCAAAGTCTTGAATAAGGAGAGCTGTCTCATATTTTTCTTTTGCAGACAATACTTCAGCATATCTGTTTAAATCAAAATTCCTATTGACTTGGTTTATTTTATTTTCTAGCAAATCAAGCTTTGCAGAAAGTTCTTCCAATTTCTGGGCTAGTCCAGCTGTGGCTATGCTTGCTCCAAGTTCGACCGGTACAGATTTGATTGGCACCTGAGCATAGGTTTTATTAGTGACAGAATCTACTAAGGTCGCTAAAGATTCCCCTGTTCGATTTTTTCTCATAAACTGAACTTCTCCCGAAGCTAGTTTTTCTGCAAACTGGGTTAAGTCCAATTCGTATCTCGACTTTTTCTGTAACTCCTCAAAAAAATGAGTAGTATTGGATAATTGCGTTTTAATTTTTTTCGCTAATAAGTTTTCTTTTTGTCGATTATACAATGCAACATTAAAAGCACGTTTTCTTACTGGTGAAAGTGAATCGCCCTTCCGTGAAATTATTTCATTTTGTTCTGTTGCCATAGTTTCCTTTCGTTACTTTGATAAGCATTGCCCCAACTGTTCAATTTTTTCGAACTGTTCAACTTGTAAAATTTTTTTACAAGTTAAGAGACTCCAATTTGTGTAACTGTTGCACTAGTTCATCTTCTTTCTTCCCACTCCCTCTTCAGCAGCCCATATATCAGACCATCACAGCGATTACCTTGAGCATCTTTGCGATCACGAATGCGAGCTTCTAGGGTAAAACCAAGCTTTTCTGCTACACGCTGGCTTTGTTTGTTATAGTCATAGCAACTAATTTCGACTTTGTGAAGGTTCAAAATGGTAAAAGCAAGTTCAATCAAGGCACGCGCCGCTTCTGGCACATAGCCTCGTCCCCAGTAGTCTGGATGCAAGGTATAACCAATCTCAAGCACATCGTCTTCGTGTCGATGGTTGAAATCAACAGACCCGATAATCTTATCCGTCCCTTTGACAACAATCCCGTAGCCAGCTGGGAGGTTATCCTTTTGATTGCGTTCAGGGAGAATATGCTCTAAGTAGTAAATCTCATCTTCCAAGATCTTGACGGGTGGAAAACCTGCTGGATAAGAAACCTCTGGACGACTGGCATAGTTAAAGATATCCTCGGCATCCGCTACTGTACGGACTCGTAAGACAAGACGCTCCGTTTCTAATCGTTCTGGTAAATCAAACTTTTCCATCTTTTTCCCTCGCTCTCTTAAATAAAAAACACCCCGTCATCTACATGACAGGGACGGATGCAATTATCCGCGGTACCACCCAATTTCGGGCCATGCCCGCAACTCTAGTCTTCTTGTTGCTCTTTTAGGACGTCGTTAGCTCGCTTGAGCGTACGCCTTTTACTGACTTTGTCAGCCTTATCTGCAACCTCAAAGCAATGCTTTGAGCAACTTGCAGCTCGCTGCCTCGTTCTAAAAGTAAACAAAAAGACACTATTATTTCATTTTCGGTCATCAGCAACCAGTTTTGACATTTGTGCGGATTTCTCAGCAGCACCGCTTTCTGTGACAAATGGGACTCAAAACACCTCTAATGACCTTATTCTATCATGTTTCCTACGGAAAATCAATAACTTCTCTCACCAAAAAGCCCGTCTGGCAAATCATGAAATCCTTTTCCTGCTCGATAATTAGCAAATTTTCCTAAAAGAAACTCATAAGCATCTAACCGGCTTTCATAACGAATCGCAGCATCCTTTGCTCGCTCATCTTTATCAGCTTCATAGACAGCTTGACTTTCCTTGAGCGCCATCTGGTTAATCTTAACTTGAGTTTCAACCCAAGCTTCAAAGTCCTTTAAAAATTCCTGTTCGTACGTCATTGTTCCTTCTTTCTAATCCAAACCACGATAAACATCACCATCTATCTCACGGAAAGGTTGAATATCCTGCACATATTCCAACACCCCCTGAAATTCTCCCGCTTCATCATGTACTGCGGCATAAGTCACATGGACAAATTTTCCCCGCGATTCCGACTTGAACCACATAACAAACTTGTCTCGCTTGCCTTCACGCAATTCCTTAAAAATAAAGCGAACTTTCTCCAAAAACTTAGGCGGGTGGCACAGCTCGACATTGCGCCCCACTTGACCCGGCGTCCGTTTGAAAATCATCTCATCAGCTGGCACACTGTCATTATAATACTGGAAAATATCTTCCTTATTGACAAAGGTAATCTCCATTGGCAAATGATTCAGGATCAGATTTGCTTGCTCCACTGACAAATAGCCATGTCCAAACGGCTGTTGGTTCTGCCGATCAAAGTTGTTTTCTACCTTTTTCTTTTTTGGCTCAAAAGAAATGGTGACCTGCCCATCAGGTGTGTCAATAACTTGCTGAAACTTGCCATCATTAGTTTGCTCTGAACGGGCTAGCACCTCGCTCGTCACCTTAGTAGAATTGTCTGTTTCTTTCTCCGAGAATGAATGACGATGCGGAATCCACTTCTCTGCTGGCTGAATGATTGCATAACCATAAACATCACTTTCTTCCGCAATTTTCAACCAATCATCCTGTGTAAAAGATTCCAACAGAATCATGAGTAAAATTGATTCTTCCTTAAAAATCATGGCTTCAAACTCAGTTGCAAATAATCGAAACTTTTCTGCGACCTCTTCAATGTCTAAGGCAGGCAACTGCTCTGCCGCTGTTTTCACTTCTTTAAATAATTCACGGATTTGGTCGTCCACACCCCACATGACCTTAGGTGGTGAATCATGTCCATAGCTCTCCATGATTGGAAACATGAGTTCTTCTTTGCGCTTGTAGTGGCGCTCAAATTGTTCCACCAAGCTCAACTGTCGTTTCAAGCCCTTGCGAATTTCTTCCTGCATTTTCTCATCAGAATTTGCATAAGTATCCAGCAGTCTACCTACTCGCATCAGAGCCGCTCGCAAAGCCAAATTTTCCTGCTTGAAAATCTGCACAGGATGACCTGGATGATCCGTATCTGCAACTTCAACGTCTCTAACAGCTCCCTTAAACAGATTCGCATGGACATTGCAAAGAGACATCACATCCTCAAAGGTTACACCCGTGTCAGAATTCATCAGCTCATGTTCCATCAAGCTGATTTCAATAGCGGAAACACCGGTAAAATGTTTATTAAATTCTTCTTGAACTGCTTCTGCCTTTGCTCCATGGTGCAAATCAAGCAAAATATTCTTCAAAACCTCAATTCGTTCATCTGCCATTAGTCTAGTCCTATCACTTCATAGCCATTTGCTTTTAAGGTCCTAACAATTTTCTCCATCGGTGTGCCTTCCAGCTTAGACCCCTGCTTCAGCGAAACTTTCCGCCCAACTGTATTACGCATGAGAGAATTTGCCAAAGGTTTAAACCCAAGCTCCACTAAAATTTCCAGCACCTCTGGATGTTTGTCAATCACCTCTGCAACAGGAATTGATACATCAATGATATTGTCCATTCCTCACCTCATCCTCATTTTTCTATCATTATAACATAAAAAAGTGTCGACTTCTCAGTAAAATGAAATCAAGTATTATTCTCTTTTAGGGATGCCAAATTCTGCTTTATAAATTGCTTTTCTTCATTGAAATAACCTATAACTATTTTTAATAGGCTATAAGTTATTGTTATAATATAACCATTCTACTCTTTTTCACAATCAATGAAATTGATAAATCAGGTGCTCAGAGTGAATTGTATCACAAACAAAAGAAATTTTAATAAATACTAGAGTTGAAAACGCTTTTCTACCCGTGATATAATAATAGAAAAAAACAGATTAAGGAGATTTTATGTCTATTACAAATTTACTGAACATCAAATATCCAATTGTTCAAGGTGCTATGGCTCAAATTTCTCACTATCAGTTAGCTGCCGCTGTTTCAGAGGCAGGCGGTTTGGGAATTATCGCTTCAGGTGGCATGACTGGTGAACAACTGCGTAAAGAAATTCGTGAATTACGCAAGCTAACAGACAAGCCCTTTGCCGTTAATGTGATGCTAATGATGAAAAATATCGAAGAAATTGTCAGAGTCATCATTGAAGAGAAAGCCCCTGTTGTCACAACTGGTGCAGGTACTCCAAAATTCATTCTACCCTTTTTAAAAGAAGCCGGTATCAAAGTTATCCCAGTTATTGCAAGCGTGAAGCATGCTAAAAAAATGCAAGAATTAGGTGTTGATGCCGTTATCGCAGAAGGAGCAGAAGCGGGCGGTCATATCGGCGAAACAAATACGATGGCTCTGTTGCCACAAATTGTTGACGCTGTTGACATTCCCGTGATTGGAGCAGGTGGAATTGCGGATGGGCGTGGACTTGCTGCTGCTTTTGTTTTAGGTGCACAAGGCGCACAACTTGGAACTGTATTCCTCGCCTCAGAAGAATGCCCCATTGCCGAAAGCTATAAAGAAGCTGTCATCCACGCCAATGACACAGCCACAGCTGTAACTGGGCGCATTACTGGTGCACCTGTTCGCTGTATTCGAAACGAAATGACCGATCACTACATAGAACTTGAAAACAAAGGGACCAATCGTGAAGAACTAGAAGAAATCACAATCGGTGCCCTCTCAAAAGCTGTCTATCAAGGAGATACCAAACATGGCTCCATGATGTGCGGTCAAATCGCTGGCATGATAAACGAAATCCGACCATGCAAAGACATCATTGAAACCATCGTAGCCGATGCTCAAAAAGTGTTAGAAAATACAGAGATTAGGCTGTAAATGTTTATGAAAATAATCCGCACCCCAAAAGTTAGAGAAAAATCTAAACTTTGAGGTGCGGTTTAACATTTTAGTATTTACCACAATAATTATCTGAATTTATTATGGGAACTATATAGCACTTTACCCTAATCACAATATATAGTATCTTAAAATAAGATTTTTGTAAATTTGACAACTATACTTTGTAGTTGTGTAAACAGGTATATAATTCCCTTTATTATAATATTTCCATTTTTTAAAATGCAACACTAGCAATATTTTCTTTATTGAAGAAATTAAAATTCACAATACTAGTAAATGCAAGAGAAGATATATTAAATACTGAAGAAATCCTAGGATATCTTATTGACTCTCGGAATTTGTGCAAAATTTATGAAAATATGCTCATGTATATTCAAATAGAGAATTGTCTAAAAGATTTTAAGATGAATAATGTTTAATAAATTGATTGACAACTTGTCTTTTTATTATAAGTTAATACTTCCACATTTTAAGGCAACCTTTGATTTTATTTCTCCCAATTTATAGACATATTTTGCAAACTAAACAGCAAAAATCACAAAATTTAATTCAAATACATCCATTTAAAAACACGAATAAAATAAAACGAGCATTTTCACTAAGAATTTGCTCGTTCGCTATATTCAGGATAGGACTTTTCTCCATCTATTTTTATTTCCATAATGTCCCTAATGTTGTAATAGACGCTTCTTTGTCAGATAGACAATTTGGAAATCTTTGGGCTTCATTTCTGATTCATTGTCATTTTCCCACTCTATTAAAACTAATTTTTTTCTCAAGACATCATCTTTAATTGAACACAAGTCAAATTTATTTTGACCTCAGCTGTTTTCTTCCTGCTTCACCAATTTCACTACAGCCTCGGTCCTAGCTGTGTGCGGAAACATATCCACCGATTGGATATAATGGACATCATAGATCTTGCTTAATTGCACCAAATCTCTGGCTAGACTAGAGACATTACAAGAGACATAAATCATTTTCTTAGGTGCATAACGGACAATCGTCTCAAGCAGCTTTTTATCCAAGCCAGTTCGTGGTGGATCGACAATCAAAGCATCCGCCCGATAGCCTTCCTTATACCAACGAGGAATAATGCTTTCAGCAGTCCCAGTCTCATAATGAGTATTGTTAAAGCCTAGGCGAGCAGCATTTCGCTTAGCATCTTCAATGGCTTCCGGAATAATGTCCATACCTCGCAGAGACTTGACTCTTTTAGCAAAGGCAAAGCCAATCGTTCCCACGCCACAATAAGCATCAATCAAATGCTCTTCAGATGTCACATCAAGCGCCTTGACTGCTTCACTGTAAAGCACTTCTGTCTGCTCTGGATTGAGCTGGTAAAAAGCCCTAGGCGATAAGGAAAACTCGTAATCCAAAACACCTTCTTGAATTGTCTCTTTTCCCCAGATAATTTCCGTCTTATCTCCATAAATTTCACTTGATTTTGTCGTATGGTAATTGACCGCCACTGTTTCTAATTCTGGAAATTCTGCTGTTAAATCTCGAATAACTGGAGAGAAGTCCAACTTCTTTCCCGTGACAAAGATCATCTGCACCTGTCCCGTTTTCCGAGCCCTGCGAATCATAACCGTCCGAACACCTGCTCTCTTACGCTCATCGTAGATAGGAAGATTGTACTTCCCCAAAAGGAGAGCCACTTTATTGATGATTTTCTGCGTTACCTTATCCTGAACCAGACAGTTTTTCAAAGAAATCAGATAATGGGAATTCTGCGCATAAAGCCCTGCTTTGACTTCATCTCCTGATTTCCGTGTCTGAAATTGAAGCTTAGCGCGATAGTATTGAGGATCTTGCATGCCAATCGTTGGACGAATCTCATAGTTTTCATAACCAGCTGGCGCAAATTTTTTCAAAGCCTGCCGCAATAAATCTGTCTTAAATTCTAACTGTTTGTCATAATGCAAGTGCATAATCTGGCAGCCCCCACATTTTTCATAAATCTCACAAGGCGGCTCTACTCGATACTTAGAATGCTTATTAATCGTCAAGAGCTTTGCTTCGACAAAATTGCGCTTAACCGTCGTAACTTGACAAAAAATATCCTCACCCTTTAAAGCACCTGGTACAAAAACTAAGGTCTTTTTATAAAATCCAATCCCTTCCCCGTTAATTCCCATTTTCTTGATTTTTAAAGGGATTTTTTGTTTTACTTTCAGATTCATGTTTCTATTATACCACGCTAACACGATAATGTTGAGAATATGATACAATAATCAGTATGAAAAAAGAAAAAGTAACTCTCACAATTTCTCAATTCCCAGAAGAATTACGAATATATACAGAGAAAGCCACTTTGTATGACAGTTCTTCCCACTCAGGCGCAACCGTGCTTTATCTAGACACAGGCTACTATCTTAAAATAGACCAAAAAGGAAAGCTAGCACGAGAGGCACAATGTACTAAATGGTTTGACAAACAAGGGCTCGGTGTTCCTGTCTTGACATACATCAGCCAAGACAGGGACTACTTGCTCACTAAAGAAGCATCCGGCATATCAGGATTGGAAGTGCTAGACCAACCAGAAGTCCTCTGCCAAACCATGGCAACAGCGCTAAGACAGCTCCATAACCTCCAACCAGTCCACTTTCCCACAAACTCACTTCTAAAGAACTATATTCAGCTAGCAGAAGAGAATTATCAAAAAGGGCTTTTCTATGAAAAAGCTCTCCTGCCACAATTTCAGATTCGCAGCCGAGAAGAGGCTTATCACCTCATTCAAAAGCTAGGGTACTTGCTGACTGAAGAAGTCTTTATCCATGGCGATGCCTGTCTTCCAAATTTTATCTTCAATGATGCCAGTCATTTTTCATGCTTCATTGATGTTGGGCTATCTGGCTTTAGTAATCGCCACATTGACCTTTACTGGGCTATCTGGTCACTGAATTATAATCTAGGCAATCCAAAATATGGCGACCTATTTTTGGACTACTATGGTCGAGAAAATATCAACTCCGAGAAATTACGACTTATCGCAGCTTTTGAAGCATTTGGCTAATAGTCACACTTACTATCCCATCCATTAGCTCCAAATTTCACACAAGTTATCGAAAGAATGATTATGAAAATCACTAAAATTGAAAAGAAAAAGCGTCTCTATCTTTTAGAATTGGACGAAACTGACAAACTTTACATCACTGAAGATACTATCGTTCACTTTATGTTATCAAAAGGCATGAACATTAGTGAGCAAGAATTAAAAGAAATTCAGGACTACGCACAGTTTTCTTACGGAAAAAATCTAGCTCTATATTATCTTTCTTTCAAGCAAAGAACTGTCAAAGAAGTGCGGGATTATTTGACAAAACACGAGATTTCCTTAGATACTATCGAGAAAGTCCTAACGATTCTCATAAAAGATAACTGGATAGATGACAGACAATATGCTTATTCCTTTATTCATTCCAATCTTCTATCTGGTGATAAAGGTGCTTTTGTCCTCAAGCAAAAATTGGCTCAAAAAGGTATCACAGCTCCTATTATTGATGAAGAATTATGCAAATTTGATTTTACAGAAGTAAGTCAAAAAGTTGCTGCAAAACTACTCCGCAACTATCAAAGCAAACTACCAAGTAAGTCCCTGCAGGATAAAATTCTTCAATCCATGATGAACAAAGGCTTTTCCTATACCGAAGCTAAGGCAGCTTATCAAACCTTAGATATCAAAGAAGATGAGGAAACTCAGCAGAAATTACTGTACAAAGAATTAGACAAGCAATACCGCAAGTATTCTAAAAAATACAATGGATATGAGCTAAAACAACGTCTTACTCAAACTCTTGCGCGCAAAGGTTATGATTTTTCTGATATTGCTAGCGCTCTCAGAGAATATCTATAAAAAATGTAAGGTTTATTTATGTTTTTTCATGAAAATATGTTACAATAAGAGCGATAACCTGATTAATTGTAGAAAGTTGGTAGAAGATGAAGCTTCCAAAAGAAGGCGACTTTATTACAATTCAAAGTTATAAGCATAATGGAAGTCTGCACCGCACTTGGCGCGACACCATGGTACTAAAAACAACAGAAAATGCCATTATTGGTGTCAATGACCACACCTTGGTCACAGAAAGTGATGGTCGACGTTGGGTGACACGTGAGCCAGCTATTATCTATTTTCACAAAAAATATTGGTTCAATATTATCGCTATGATTCGCGAAAATGGGGTTTCTTACTATTGCAATCTAGCCAGTCCGTATTATCTTGATGCAGAAGCATTAAAATACATAGACTACGATTTAGACGTCAAAGTCTTTACCAATGGTGAAAAGCGATTACTTGATGTCGATGAATACGAGCGTCACAAACGGCAGATGAACTACTCTAATGATTTAGATTATATCCTCAAAGAGAATGTCAAAATCTTAGTAGACTGGATTAACAATAAGCGCGGACCTTTTTCGCAAGCCTATGTTAATATTTGGTACAAACGTTATGTAGAGCTAAAGAGTCGCTAAAGTTTCCAAAGGACCACTGGTCCTTTTTGATTTTCAAAGAACAATTTCTTGCAATTCAAGGTTATTTTATGTATCATATAGAAAATCCTTTGATGAATAAGTACAGAAAGGAAGAGACAATGGCTTTTACAAATACACGTGGACGCTATGCTAGCTTTGGCGTTGTAACAAGTTTACCAGATAATATCATTGATTCTTTCTGGTATATTATTGATAATTTTCTAAAGGGTGTGTTTGAGCTAGACGAACTGCTTCAGTTTGAACTCATCAACAACAAAGGAAAAACAACTTTCCGATTTTCACAAGATAGTCTAGCAACCATTCTTACCTTTGATTTTAATGACACTTTCGACCCATTTTTTCCACGAGAAATCTTTGTAACTGACAATAACGGTAAAGAAACCATTATGTTGCCAGATGAATATACTTTGATATGATAGCACAAAATCTGAAGCATACAAGATTGATGGCTGCTTAAAAATATCTGAGAATAAGTAAAATCCCTCAATAAATTATTGAGGGATTTTGTTATTTTTAGTAGGATTCTTTTATGTGTTTATTTTTCCGTTTCTCCGTCAGTTTCTTCTTTTGACTGATTCTGATTCAGAAAATTCATTGCTTCCTTGGTCCAAGTTGGTAAACTTTTAGCAAGTGGTGCAAAACCAATCTTGTAACGGTCATTTGAAAAACGATGGCGTTTAGGTAAATGATGCTTTTCCTCTTCCAATGTTCTCATCGACAAACTAGCCTTACCTGAAAATTCATCATAGTCCATCACCTGCACCAAGACCGGATCATTCACGTGCAGAATATCATGGATATTTTCGATGTAACCTGTCCGAATCTCTGAAATATGAATCAAGCCTATTGTTCCTGTTTCCAATTCCACAAATGCACCGTAAGGCTGAATTCCTGTAATTCTTCCTTTTAGTTTTTCACCAATTCTCATTTTAATCCTCAATTTCAATGGTTTCAATCACGACATCTTCAAGTGGTTTATCCATCGCACCGGTTTCAACAGCTGCAATCTTATCCAATACCTGATAAGAAGATTTATCTAATAATTGACCAAATACAGTATGGCGGCGGTCCAAATGCGGCGTTCCACCATTGCTTACATAGATTTCAGCAATTGGTGTCGGCCAACCACCACGTTCCAATTCCTTTTGTGCATAAGGAATCTTGCTGTTTTGCACAATAAAAAATTGGCTGCCATTTGTGTTCGGACCAGCATTGGCCATCGAAAGTGCACCACGGATATTGTACAGTTCCGGAGAAAATTCATCTTCAAACTTTTCTCCATAAATAGATTCGCCACCCATACCCGTACCAGTTGGATCACCACCTTGAATCATGAAGTCCTTGATAATCCGGTGAAAAATGATTCCATCATAGTAGCCATCTTTTGATAAAGCAATAAAATTAGCCACTGTCTTCGGTGCCTGTTCTGGAAATAATTGAAATTTCAAATCACCGTGGTTGGTTTTAATAGTCGCTTTCGGTCCTTCTGCTGTTTCCATCGTTACTTGTGGAAAATGTAATTCTTTTTCTATCATTCCTAATTCCTCCAAAGCATAAAAAATGCCATCTTCTTCTACTTTTTTTGTCACAAAGTCAGCCTTGGCTTTTATTTTTTTATGTGAAATGCCCATAGCAATACTGATACCTGCATAATCAAACAACTCTAAATCATTGAGTTCATCTCCAAAAACCATCACATTCTCAGGCTTCAACCCTAGATGCTCCACAACTGTCGCAACTCCAGATGCTTTTGAACCATTTGTTAGAACTACATCTGATGAATGCGGATGCCAGCGAACCAATCGTAGATGTTCTTCTAACTCTTTGGGCAATTGCAAGCTATCTCCAATATCTTCAAATGTCCACATTTGATAAACGTTGTGATCTTGATACAAATCCGGCTGAATAGGTAAATTAGGATAAACAATATCAATGGCTTCATCAATAAGCGGTGTTCGCGTCGAAAGCGCTGCCTCATGACTACCAACGAGGCCAAAGTCAATCCCAACTTCCTTCGTCCAAGCGATATAAGTTTCTACTAAATTTCGATCAATCGGGGTTTGCGCAATAACCTTTCCTGCTTTATCTTCAATATAGGACCCATTCAAGGTGACAAAAAAATCAGGCTGCAACGCTTTCAAC
The DNA here is from genome assembly GCF_000524255.1 of Streptococcus sp. AS20. Classification (NCBI taxonomy): domain Bacteria; kingdom Bacillati; phylum Bacillota; class Bacilli; order Lactobacillales; family Streptococcaceae; genus Streptococcus; species Streptococcus sp. AS20. The sequence continues at coordinate 96,593 of NZ_JANS01000009.1, forward strand.
TCCGGCACCACACCAAAAATTCCTCTCCCTGAAGCAATTCCCGTCAAAATTCCTTTTTCTTTTAATTGTTTAAAAACCGTTTTGATCGATTCTGGAATGTAGCCAGTTGCTTTTACTCGCAAGGTATCATCAATATCAAAAAAGACGATTTTGATCTTCTTGGATTTGTATTTTAATTTTGCGTCCATAATCTCCCTCTAACAATAGCAATTTATTTATTTTTCTATTATACCACTAAATATCATCCTGTGGGACGAGGTGATGCTGGAAGGCATAGACAACAGCTTGTGTCCGATCACTTACTTCTAATTTTGATAAGATATTAGATACATGTGTTTTAACAGTCTTCAACGAAATAAACAACTCATCTGCTATGCGTTGATTTTCATACCCTTTTGCTAATAGACTTAAAATATCGCGCTCACGCGCTGTTAGCTCTTCATGTAATTCAATATGATTTCGATGGTATTCCACTTTCTGACTGACCTCTGTTTCAATAGCAAGTTCACCCTTGGCTACCTTTCGAACTGCTCGTAAGATATCGTCAGCACTGGATGTTTTAAGCATGTATCCTTTAGCTCCTGCATCTAAAACTGGGTAAATTTTTTCATTATCCAAATAAGAAGTCAGAATGAGAATCTTAGCTTCAGGCCATTCTTTTAAAATAGCCAGAGTTGCTTCAATTCCACTCATTTCAGGCATAACAATATCCATCATAATAACATCTGGTCGTAATGCTAAAGCTTTTTCAACTCCTTCACGACCGTTTGAAGCTTCTGCCACTACATCAACATCATCTTGTACATCCAAATAACTTTTCAAGCCAAGTCGTACCATCTCATGATCATCTACTAATAAAATCTGCATCTCAAGCTCCTTTCAATAATGGTACACGAATATCAATCGCTACTCCCTGCTTCGGAGCTGTTAAAATCTGCATCGTTCCCGCCATATCATTTACTCTTTCTTCCATATTTTTCAGACCATAACTCAACTCATCAGACGAAGTGTGCTCAAAACCAATTCCATCATCTGTCATCTTCAACTGCAATTCATTCTGAGTTTGATACAGATATACATCTAAATGATTCGCATTGGCGTGACGGAGCGTATTACTGATAATTTCCTGAGCAATTCGAAAAATATGCTCCTCAATCTGTTTCGGTAATTGTTGAACATCATGATGAAAACTCACTTCAATATCACTCTTGTCTGATAACTCCTTTAAAATAAGGTTTAACCCTTCAACCAAACTTTTCCCTTCCAACTCTGTCGGTCTCAAATGTAGAAGCAAAATACGCAAATCCCTCTGAGCAGTATTTAAAATTCCTGATACGCCCATCAATTGTTTCGATAAGGTGTCCGTATCTAAGTTCTCCACTTGCCCTGTCACACCTGATAAAATCATATTGGCAGCAAAAAGTTCTTGACTGACCGTATCATGCAGGTCACGCGCAATTCGCTTGCGCTCTTTCTCAATAATCGTCTCTTCATTTTGTAAGGCACGGTTCTCTGACTTTTGTAGATTTTCTGTTAAATGATTTACTTTCTCTGATACCTGCCGAAAGGAAGCATCAATTTCCGGTTGCTGTACTTCTTGTAATGCTCGACCTTCCAAAATATTTTTCAAATTCGACTGAATGGTCGACAATGTTACCGTTTGAATCACTTTGATTCCTAAAATCATCAGCATCGTTAGAGATACAGTGAGCACAATCACAAAGAAACTGAATTTTTCCAGTCGCTCTACATTACTAAAAACCAATTGCCAGTCAAAATCAAATAGAGCAAAAATATAATGAATAATAATCCCTAAAATGAGTAAGGAATAAAAACTAATCAAGAGATAGTAGACTTTTTTCATTTACGAACCACCTCAATATTCCCTACAAATGTTGATAGGATAATTTTGACACTTTTATGTGCTTGTTTAAAGTCTGGCGTCGTTAGACTGAAACTTTCATTTCGCAATTCATAGATAGGTTGGTCTAAAAACTTCAATTCACCGTATAGATTATTCACTTTCAAGCTGACTGCCACATCAACTGGCACAATAATTTTTGTATTCCCGAAAAATTTTCGCAAAACAATCACATTATCATGGTTTGTAACAATCACTTGCTCCAAATGAATCGTGTCCTTGCCCATGAGACGGAAAAGGTTGATATCGTCAAATTGACAGGTATCAGACGAAGCAAAATGATGAAGATTTCCTAACCATTGATTATTCTCTCGTTTTTGCTCCATTGCATCATCAAAGATCAGAGTTGTCGCTTCATTTTCTTTATAAATATAGGGATAAGCTACAATCATGCCATAAATGACCGCAAAGAGCAAGGCAGCAATGACATAAGGATTGAGCATAATAATGAAAAAAAGCAATATGGTAGAAGTTACTAGCAGAAAATTTCCTCTTTGTTTACCAAAATAATAATAGAGCAGCAACAAGAAAAGCACCAAAAAAAGAATAACACGTGAAAAGTGACCAGACAAAATCGTCACTAATGCAAATGTTAATAGAATAGATTCAACAAAAATGAAAAATTGGATCTTTCGCATAATCTCGATACCTTTCTGCTTCTATTGTATCAAAAACTTTTAAAAATTCCTCCGACTAAGGTATGAAAATAAAGCAATGAAATGGAACTAAATATTTTCAGGTTCTAGTATGTAGTCCTAGAAATTAACATGTTTATTTACAATATACTAGATAAACTTGATTAATCAGAAACAACGCTTATCAATGCTGTAAAACGAGCGCAAAAAAAGTGAGGGAAAATCGGTTAAAAACTACGACTTTATCCTCTCACTTGTTTAATTGCTTGCACTAGCACTTGTGTCTGGCGTTTTTGAACTTGAACCATCATTACCACTAGTTGATGAGTTACTAGACGATGGACTATTTTTTTCTGAACTACTTTCAGATTGCAAACTACTTTCAGATGTAGACGAACTTTCGGTTTTCGGCTCATATACATATAGGACAATGCGGTCGCTCTTCAAATCCAAGGACTGATTTGCTTCTGGCGTTTGTTTAATAATCGTATTTGCTTGTGTTCCCGCCGGAGCTGTTGGAACCGTTCGTTTTTCAATATTAGCACCTTGAATGCCAAGCACTTGCGTTAAATTGTTATAGGCAAATTCATAGGTTGAACCGATATAACTTGGCATGACAACACTTGAAACGGACTTGGCTACTTTCAAAGTAATACGAACTTTTGAAGTCAAATCATATGTACTACCTGCTGCTGGCGTTTGACCAACGACTGTTCCAGCCGCATACTCACTACTTTCAACTTCTTCTGTTTTAATTAAACCTTTTGAAACCTTGTATTTTTGGACTAGATTGTTGATAGCATCCGCTCTTTTCTGACCTTTATAATCTTCCATAATAAAGGTTTTTGTACCTTTGGAAACAATCAGATCCACCGTGCTTCCGTCGCGACGCTGTGTTCCCGCTTCTGGATTGGTGCGAATAACAGAATCCTTTTTGACAGAGTCGCTATATTCATCTTTTTCCTTACCAACTTTCAAACCTGCTGTTTCAATTGCAGAACGAGCCTGTGCAACAGTTTTTCCAGTAACGTCTGGAATTTTTACATTTGACGGACTCAGATAGACTAATGCCACCAGAGCAGCAATCACTAAAACTACTGCCGACAACAGAACCTTATAACGCGTTCTTAAACGACGCTTTTTCTTTGTTTTTGGCTTGGTTGTGGGTTGAGAATTACTACTGACTGTTTCTTTTATAGGCGTAGGAGTAGTTGGTTTGCTTGCAGAAATTAAGGTATTTTGTGACACTTTAGGAAGCGTCTTGGTATCTGCTTTGGCAGTATCATCAAAAACCAACTTTTTCTCATTTCGGCGATCTGCGGATAAGCAGCTTGATAAATCCACATACATTTCTGCAACAGATTGATAACGATCTGTTAATTTTTTAGCCGTTGCCTTGATGACCACATTTTCTAGAGGCTGTGGCACATTTGGATTTTCAGCAATCACAGAAGGAAGAGGCTTTTGGAAATGTTGCAAAGCAATTGTGACAGCACTATCCCCATCATAAGGGATATGTCCTGTCAACATTTCATAGAAAATGATCCCCATAGCATAAATATCGCTTTGAACGGTCGCTTTTGAACCACGCGCTTGTTCTGGTGATAGATAATGCACAGATCCCAGCATTGAATTTGTCTGGGTTAAACTCGTTTCTGCAAAAGCTACTGCAATTCCAAAGTCCGTTACTTTTGCATCGCCATCTGGAGTTAAAAGGACATTTTGTGGCTTCAAATCACGATGAACAATTCCATGCGTATGCGCCAAACGCATCGCCAAAAGGATTTGTCCCATAATCCGAACCGCTTCTTCATTAGATAAAGGAGCATGCTCTTTAATATAGCGTTTTAAGTCAAGCCCAGCCACATACTCCATTGCTAGATATTGCTGACCTTCTTCTTCTCCAATATCGGTAATCCGGACAATATGAGGATGATCCAAGTCTGCCATCGCTCGCGCCTCTCTTTGAAAGCGCGCCACAGCAATCGGATCCGTCTGGTAATTCGTTCTTAGAACTTTCACCGCGACTTCTTCCCCGTCTAAAATCAAATCTTTGGCCAAGTAAACATCTGCCATGCCACCTCGCCCAATTTGTTTGATGATTCTATATCGCCCGGCAAATATCTTGCCGACTTGAATCATTCTGCATCCTCCTTATGATAATGAATCAGGGCAACTGTAATATTGTCCAAACCACCTGCGTTATTCGCAAAACGAATCAAGGTTTCTGCTTTCTCTGAAAGAGTGATGTCGCTTGTCACAATATCATAAATTTCACTTTCTGAAATCATATTAGACAAACCATCACTATTTAAAACAATGTAATCATCGTCCTCTAGACTAATCATGCCGACATCCGGTTGCACTTCACTTCTTTGACCGATTGATTGTGTGATAATGTTTCGTTGTGGGTGACGTTCTGCCTCTTCAGGCGTAATTTGTCCTGCTTTAAGCAATTCATTTACCAAGGAATGGTCGCTCGTCAACTGTTTATAACTTTCACCACGAATTAGACCGATACGAGAATCCCCTACATGAGCATAAATGGCTTGATTGCCAATAACAGCTAACGCTTCAAGCGTCGTCCCCATTCCTTTATACTCTTCATCTTGACCAAATTGGTGAACCTTTTGATTTTCTGTTTCAAGGTACTCTGCAAACCATTCACGGACACCATTAATAGAATCAATTTGAGTGTCCACCCAAGCAGCACCAAGGTCTGTGACAGCCATCTCGCTAGCAATATTGCCTGCCCGATGTCCGCCCATGCCATCTGCCAAAAGAATCATTGTCATACCAGCACGATTAACAAATTGATTGGCATAATCTTGATTGTTTGTACGTTTCTGACCAACATCTGTTAATAATGAAATTTCCATACTGTCAGTTTCCTCCTGTTAAGATATTCGTTTAAATTGACTGATGAAAAATCCGTCACTTCCATATAATTCCGGTGTAATTAAGATACAACCGTCTTTTAGAATATCCTGTCTATTATGTTCTAGTTTTACCTGTTCAAAATTTGGATGAGCTGCCAAAAACTGCTCAACCACTTGAAAATTTTCTTGCGAAACAATCGTACAGGTACTGTAAGTTATTATACCACCTTTTCGCAAGCTTTGACAAACACTATCCAATATCTCTAGCTGAATTTTTTGCAACGAGATAAAATCTGCATTTTTTTTATTGTATTTAATATCTGGCTTCCGCCGGATCAGACCAATTCCTGAACATGGTGCATCGACTAAAATTTTATCAAAGGCATCCACTCCAAAAGTCTCAAAAACCCTTCTGGCATCCAGTTTTTTGGTAATGACCCTATCTGCTAAACCTAAACGTTGTGCATTTTCTTCTATTAAAGTCAGCTTATGATCATAGAGATCTAATGCCGTAACCTGCCCTGTCGTTAAGTAAGAAGCAATGTGCATGGTTTTGCCCCCCGGTGCACTGCATGCATCTAACACTTTCTCGTCACCTTGTAAATCAAGTGTTGGCGCAACCAATTGGCTAGACTCGTCTTGAATGGTTATTACTCCTTCTTCAAACAAGGCATGCCCTGCAAAATGACCATGATTTTTCACCAACGCACTCGGAGCTAATAGTGAATCTTCTGCCTGCAACAATTGTTTTAATTCTTCTTTGCGACTTAAGTCCGCCACTCGAACGCTAGCTTTATTCCGAAGAAATAAGCTCTCAAAAATGGCTAAAGCTCGTTTTTCACCATACTCTTCGATAATGACTTTCACTAACCAAACCGGCAGAGAATACTGAATAGAGTACCGTTTATTTTTACGCTTAATACTGGCTATATCTGCCACACCATCCCGCAATAGTCTTCGCAACACTGCATTGACGAACTTTTCGCTTCCCTTTTTTCGTGCCTTTGACAGTTCTACCGCTTCATTAACAACTGCATGCGTCGGAATTTTATCAAGATACTGTAATTGATACAAGCTCATCAACAAGAGAATATAAAGCCAAGAATCCAGCTTTTCACGGTCTTCAACAACATGAGACAAATACCATTCTAAGGTCATTTTGCGCGCAACTGTTCCGTATACAATTTCTGTTACAAGCCTTTTATCAACAGAACTTAACGACGCCTCTAGCAAGGCTTGATTCAAGGCAATATTTGAATAAGCTCCTTCTGAAAAGACCTTTTCTAAAACAGCAAAAGCTGTTTGACGCGCTGTCTTTTTCTTATCGACCAAAGAAATCACCTACCGATAATTGTCGCCCCAAACCGTTCAGAAAATCAACGACAGCCATTTTAGGCTTTCCTGCTGGCTGTACGACTTTAAGAGAGATTGCACCCTCACCAGCTGCTATAATCAATTCTTTTTTTCCAATAACAAGAATTTCTCCAGCTTGTCCTGAGCCCTCTACTGGAGTAGCTTCGTAAATTTTAAAACGTTCTCCATTTAAAAGCGTATGTGCCACTGGCCAAGGATTCATTCCTCGAATTTGGTTAAAAATTTGGTGATTTGTCTTAGTCCAGTCAATGCGCTCTTCTTCTGGTGAGATATTTGGCGAAAAAGTAACTTGATTTTTGTCTTGCGGAACTGGTTTTAAATCCCCAGCTATATAACTAGGCAAGCTCTCAAGCAGTAAATCACGCCCTACAAGTGCTAGCTTGTCAAACATCGTACCAACGTTATCTGTTTCCTTGATAGGAATCGCTCGACGCGCAATCATATCACCCGCATCCATCTCTTTGACCATTTCCATGATGGTCACACCAGCTTCTTTATCACCATTGATAATGGCGTAGTGAATGGGTGCCCCTCCACGATATTTAGGCAACAACGATGCATGCACATTGACAGCAAAACTGACCGAATCCAGTAGTCGACTCGGCAAAAATTGACCGAAAGCTGCTGTGACAATCCCGTCTGCACTAAGCGCCATTATTTTCTCCAGTTCCTCACTTCGAGACAACTTTTCTGGCTGATAAATGGCTAAATGATGGTCTACAGCCACCTGCTTGACTGGTGTCATACGGATTTCTTTTTTGCGTCCTACTGCACGATCTGGCTGGGTTACAACTGCCAAAATTTCGTACTGCTTGCTTTCCAATAATCCTTTGAGCACTGTTGCAGAAAAATCCGGCGTTCCCATAAAAATAATTTTTGTCATGGTTTCCTCATATTCTTTTTACTATTATATCAGAAGAAGTCACGCTTTTCCTCAAAAAAAGCTAAAAATATCCCTACATAAAGCTTTGTGGCTCATGATCTATGCTCAAACGTAAATCTTTATTGTCCTTTTGTTGCGTCCAATCCAAAATCTGATTTAAAACATCTGGCAAATGATCTTCAAAACGGTATTTAATCATCAACTGATAATGATAAAGATTATGCGTGCGAGCAATCGGCTTGGGAGTTGGACCTAATATCTGAACTTTATCTGACAAACCAGAACGTAGTATATTCAGCACTTCGTATGACTTTTGAATCACCGCTTCTTCTATTTTATGAGACAAGGTAATACCCACCGTAAAATAATAAGGTGGATAAGCCAACTGCCTTCTAACACGCATTTCATAAGCATAAAAGCCTTCATAATCCTGATTTTTCGCAAATGCAATCGCATAATGATTCGGATTGTAACTTTGAATAATCACCTGACCTGCTTTTTCAGCTCGTCCTGCACGCCCGGAAACCTGAGTCAAAAGTTGAAAAGTTCGCTCAGATGAGCGGAAATCAGGTAAATTCAGAGCCGTGTCTGCATTGAGCACTCCTACGAGAGTGACATTTGGAAAATCTAGTCCTTTTGCAATCATTTGGGTTCCCAGTAAAATATTTGCTTCTCCTCCCCCAAACTCTTTGAGAATTTGTTCGTGACTGCCCTTTTTCCGAGTAGTATCAACATCCATTCTCAAAATTCGAGCTTGCGGAAAGGCTTCTACTAATTCATCATAGGCTTTTTGGGTTCCTGTCCCATAGTAACGAATACTCCGACTGGAACAATTCGGGCAACTATGAGGAATACCTTTTGAAAATCCACAATAGTGACAATTCATACTTTTGGTATCCATGTGCAAGGTCAGTGAAATGTCACAATTTGGACAAGTGTCAACCGTCCCACATTCTCTACACATGACAAAACTAGAATAGCCCCGTCGGTTCAGCATCAAAACAACTTGCTCTTTTTTTTCTAACCGGTCTTTAATTGCTTCTAAAAGAACCGGAGTAAAATCACTAGCTTCGTTTTGCCCAATATAATCACGAAAATCCACAATTTCTACTTTAGGAATCTGAGCATGCGGATTTGCTCGCTTGGTCAGTTGCAAAAAATGATAAACACCTTTGCTAGCCCGCGCTCTGCTTTCTAAACTCGGCGTCGCCGACCCTAATACCAGAACGGCTTGATTGTACTTTGCACGTAGCAAGGCAACATCTCGTGCATGATAGCGCGGATTAGAGTCTTGTTTGTAGCTCGCCTCATGTTCCTCATCAATGATAATAGCGCCAATGTTTTTTAATGGAGCAAAAATAGCAGAACGAGCACCAACAACAACTTGTGCTTCTCCTCGCTCAACCTTGCGCCATTCATCATATTTCTCACCATTAGAAAGTCCCGAATGAAGAATAGCAACTTTTTTACCAAACCGAGAAATAAAGCGATTAGTAACTTGCGGTGTCAAAGAGATTTCAGGAACTAACATAATAGCTGTTTTACCACGGCTGAGTGCTTCTTGAATAACCTGCAAATACACTTCCGTTTTGCCACTCCCTGTTACTCCTTCTAGTAGAAATGGCTTGCCGTCATGCCCGATCTGCTGCGTGATAGCTTGAACCGCAGCTTCCTGCTCTTCATTTAACACCAATGCAGAAGTCGCTGAAATATTTTCAAAATAAGCCTCAGAACGACTCACCTCTTTTTCAACGATTTGCAAAGCTGCTTGCTCTATAAAATAGTGAATAATTTCCCGTGAAAATGTTTCTTTCAAATCTGCTAAACGGTGCATTCCAGTCTGAACTTGCAAAATGTCTCGCAAGGCTTGCTTTTTTTTCGCCCGATTAGGAATGACCAATTGACCTAAAATCTCGTGATTAACCTGATACCATTTTTCTGTTTTGATATGTTTTTGGTCTATCGCTTGGTATTCTACCTGAATCGCTCCTTGCCGTGCCAAACGCATGACCTTAGCTTGCAGTTCTTTATCAAGTGATGAGAAATGCTGCTGATCTACATTGCCAAAAATGAGCAGTCGATCTTCTTCATTCAAAGAGGGTTGAGCATGGAGAATTTTATCATAACTGGAGTTTAGAAACCTCGGCAACATAGCTTTTAAAATTGAAATTTTGTAAGAAAAAACAGATTTTCTCAATTCTTCTGCCAGCCACAGCTGCTCCTCATTTAAAACTGGCGTAAAGTCCAATACTTCCACGATTTCTTTCAATTCTGTCGTCGTTTCTTCTTCTAGCGCTACGACAATCCCTTGAATCAAGCGATTGGCTTTCCCAAAAGGCACATGCACACGCATGCCAATTTCTAGCATAGTAGAAAATTCTTTCGGCACCACATAACTATAAGGTTTATCTGTCTGCATTAGAGGAACATCCACAATGACTTTTGCAATCTGCACTTTCTCACCACCTCGCATTTCTCAGTAAAAGAAAAAATAAGATTGAGCTGACCCAACCTTAAATTTTTTCACCCTCTTCTTTTTCCTTGGCAATTTGTTCTTTAATTTTACGCTCTTCTTCTTCTTTACGAAGTCGCTCTTCTTCAAGGCGACGACGAACAGCTTCTCGCTTGCCTTCAGGATCTGGGTGAATCCCAACATTGCCAGATTCGATTTCTTCCAAAGCACGAAGTGTTGATTTGACAGACTTAAACTCTTGGGTTGGAGTAGCACCCTCTTCCAATTCATGAGCACGTTTTGCTTCAAGAATCACCAAGGAATATTTTGAAGGTACCTTATCAAGTAAGGTGTCAATTGAAGGTTTTAACATCATAATTCTTTACCTAATTTCTAAATTCTTATCTAACTGAAAGTTGTTCTGATAGCATATCTTGATAGTGACCGATAACACGCTCCACTCGAAAATGTTCAGCTTCAATCACACGTTTGACGCGCTCTGCTGCTAAGGGAACTTCATCATTGACAATCGCATAGTCATATTCGCGCATGAGAGCAATCTCTTCTCTTGCCTTAGCAATGCGTCTAGCAATTACCTCAGCACTATCTGTTCCGCGCCCCACCAAACGATCTTGTAATTCTGCCAAATCAGGTGGCGTCAAAAAGATAAAAACAGCATCTGGAACTTTTTTCTTCACTTGAAGTGCCCCTTGAACTTCAATCTCAAGGAAAACATCAATTCCTTTATCTAAGGTTTCATTCACATAATTCAAAGGAGTTCCATAGTAATTACCGACATACTCTGCATATTCCAACATCTGACCTTGTCGAATCAACTCCTCAAATTCTTCTCGCGTACGGAAAAAATAATCCACCCCGTCCACTTCACCGGGACGCTGAGCACGAGTTGTCATGGATACAGAGTATCGAAACTGATTGTCCGAGCTTTCAAAAATCTCACGTCGAACCGTTCCTTTTCCCACACCTGAGGGACCAGAAAAAACGATTAACAAGCCACGATCCGCCATCATATCTCCTTCATTATCTTTCTAACTAGTGTAACAAAAAAGCAGTATTTTTTCAACTGCTTTTTCTCATAGATATGTACCTGTTTTTGAAAATCAATACAGGCACATTTGCTTACAGAGAGTTATATATCATAGATGCGCAACTCATTTTAAGCAGTGTCTATTTTGCGTAATCCACAGCGCGCAGTTCACGAATAACGGTAACTTTGATATTACCTGGATATTCCAGATTGTTTTCAATCTTTTCACGCACATCATGAGCGAGAATCGTGACCTTATCATCCTTGATTTGACCAGGATTAACCATAATTCGGATTTCACGACCTGCTTGTAAGGCAAAACTATTTTTCACGCCTTCAAAGCTATTGGCAATTTCTTCCAAATCTTGGAGACGTTTGATATAGCTTTCCAGAGATTCACTGCGTGCGCCTGGTCGAGCTGCACTGAGAGCGTCTGCTGCAGCTACGATAACAGCAATGACACTTTCTGCCTCTACATCACCATGGTGACTGGCAATCGTGTTAACCACAATTGGATGTTCCTTATACTTACGAGCCAATTCTGTTCCAATTTCCACGTGGCTACCTTCCACTTCACGGTCAATAGCTTTTCCAATGTCGTGAAGGAAACCAGCACGGCGAGCTAAGGCAGCATTTTCACCAAGTTCACTTGCAATGACACCAGATAATTTCGCGACTTCAACAGAATGGCGCAGTACATTTTGACCGTAGGATGTACGGAACTGCAAGCGTCCCATAATCTTCATTAAATCGGGATGCAAATTTGGTGCACCGATTTCATAAGCCGCTGCTTCACCATACTCACGAATCTTATGATCAATTTCCAGACGATTCTTCTCTACCAATTCTTCAATACGAGCTGGATGGATGCGACCATCTTTCAATAGTCCTTCCATTGTCATACGAGCAATCTCACGACGAATTGGATCGAATCCAGATAAGGTCACCACTTCTGGCGTATCATCAATAATGACATCAATACCCGTCAAACTTTCAAAGGTCCGAATATTCCGACCTTCACGTCCAATAATCCGCCCCTTCATCGTATCATCTGGCAGATGAACAGTTGAATTGGTTTGCTCAGCAACGTAGTCACCTGCAATTCGTTGCATGGCTTGGACTAAAATATCCTTCGCTATTTTATCAGAACGTTCTTTGACATCTTGCTCTGCTTCACGAATCCGTGTTGCAATTTCCTTCGATAACTTATCTTCAGTCTGAGTGAGAATAATATCTCGGGCTTCTGTTTGTGAGAGTGCGGCAACACGTTCTAATTCTGCTTCTTTGTTTTGCTCCAACTCTGTCAGTTTGTTTTCACGCGCCTCAAGGTTTTTTGTTCTGTCAGAAATACTTTGTTCTTTCTGATCGAGTGTTCTTTCTTTGTTGGTCAAATTGTCATCTTTACGATCAAGACTTGTCGCACGTTCTGTCAAACGACTTTCAAGTTGCTTCAATTCTTGACGATCAGATTTAAATTCTGCCTCAACTTCTTCTCGATATTTTCTGGCTTCTTCTTTTGCCTCTAACAGTGCTTCTTTTTTAAGGGATTTACTTTCGCGCTTGACTTCTTTTAATAACAAATCCGCTTCACGCTCAGCTTGTCCACGTAAATTAGTTGCTTCTTGTTCAGCATTTAAAAGAGTAAGTTCCGCAGCTTCTTTCGCTGATTTCATGCGAGCTGAGATACTTACATACCCAATGACTAAACCAATGACGACGGCAAAAACACCTGCAAAAATCATTTCCATGTTTTTACCTCAAATTATTGATATTGAATTGTAAAATTCTTAATTATTTTATCATAAAAATCCATTTTTCACAAACTAAATTATTATCGAAAGTGAACATTTTCACATATTATTTTATTCTCCCTTCTCTCAGCCAAGGTTTCTTAAAAAAATAAATTTTTCTTTATTAAGGTAAAATATGCTATAATTTAGTAAAAGCAAAAGGAGTTCTATTTTATGGTCAAAGAAGTCATTGTTGAAAGTTTTGAGTTAGACCACACGATTGTCAAAGCCCCTTATGTACGTTTGATTGGCGAAGAAATCGGTCCAAAAGGTGACGTTATCTCGAATTTTGATATTCGTCTGGTTCAACCTAACGAGGATTCTATCCCAACCGCTGGACTACACACAATTGAGCATCTCCTAGCAAAGCTCATCCGCACTCGGATTGACGGTATGATTGACTGCTCACCTTTTGGCTGTCGTACTGGCTTTCACATGATTATGTGGGGACGACATAGTACAACCGAAATTGCCAAAGTCATAAAAGCCTCTTTAGAGGAAATTGCTGGAGAAACCACCTGGACTGATGTTCCCGGAACAAGCATTGAATCCTGTGGAAATTACAAAGACCACAGTCTCTTTTCTGCCAAAGAATGGTGCAAGTTAATTTTAGCTCAAGGGATCTCTGACGATCCTTTTGAGCGGCATCTTGTATAAAATAAAAAAACGGACAGGAAATACAAATTCTCCTGCTCGTTTTCTTTTTTATTGACGAATCAAATAATCAAATGCTCCCAAAGCTGCCGTCGCTCCTGAACCCATTGAAATAATGATTTGTTTATAAGCGCTATCTGTACAATCACCTGCTGCAAAAATTCCTGGCACATTTGTTGCACCATGTTTGTCAACAATGATTTCACCACGCTCATTTAAAGCCACTGAGCTATTCTTAAGCCAGTCTGTATTTGGCAAAAGACCGATTTGAACAAAGACACCACTGAGCTCAATTTTATGTTCTTCATTATTCGCACGATCGAGATAAGTAATAGCTTCAACTTGATCGGAACCATGAATTTCTTTTGTTGCTACATTGGTTAGAACCGTCACGTTTTCAAGTTGATGCACGCGGTCTTGCAACACTTGATCAGCTTTCAAAGTTGGTAGAAATTCTAGTACATAAACATGCTCTGCCAGACCAGCTAAGTCAATTGCTGCTTCAATTCCAGAATTACCTCCACCGATAACAGCCACTTTTTTACCTGTGAAAATAGGACCGTCACAATGTGGACAATTAGTTACACCTTTGGTTCGGAATTCTTCTTCACCAGGAACATTGACATTTCGCCAGCGAGCACCAACAGAAAGAACTGCCGTTTTCGCTTTCAGAACAGCTCCATTTTCAAGTTCCACTTCAATCAAATCCTTTTTCTCGATGTTTTTAACACGTTGGTTCTTCATGATATCAATTGGATATTTTTTGGCATGTTCTTCTACTTGCGCCATCAGCTTAGGTCCTTCTGTATAAGGAGTACCAATCATATTTTCAATACCAACGGTCTCCATCACCTGTCCACCAAAAGTTTCAACGACCATACCAGTACGAATGCCTTTACGAGCGGCATAAATCGCTGCACTGCTCCCTGCAGGTCCGCCTCCAACAACCAACACATCAAATGGTTCTTTATTGTCAAATTCCTCACTTGAAGCAGGTCCAGAAATCTTATCAAGCAGTTGCTCAACTGTCATACGACCATTCGCAAATTCTTCACCATTTAGGAAAACCGTTGGAACAGCCATGATCTTTTTATCTTCAACTTCTTGTCTAAACATGCCTCCTTCAACCATTGTGTGGCTGATATTAGGATTCAAAATAGCCATCACATTGAGAGCTTGCACAACGTCTGGACAATTATGACAGGTTAAGCTGACATAAGTTTCAAAATGAAGCGGGAATTGGATAGCCTGAATTCGGTTTATAACAGCATCTTCTACTTTAGGTGCGCGACCAGAGACTTGTAGCAAAGCAAGCACAAAAGATGTAAATTCATGTCCCAAGGGAAGTCCTGCAAACTGCACACGCCCTGCTTGACCAATTTGTGTAACAGTAAAACTTGGTTGGCGATTAGTTTCTGTATTTTCCAGTGATAAACGTGGAGACATCGCTACGATTTCCTCTAAAAAAGCTCGTACCTGCTCAGAACGCTCATCTTGACCTAAAGAAGCCTGAAACACAACATCAGATTCTAGAAGCTCCAAATACTGCTTAAGTTGCGCTTTAATTGTTTCATCTAAAGCCATAAGAAGCCTCCTTAAATTTTACCAACTAAATCAAGACTTGGTGTAAGTGTTTCAATTCCTTCTTTCCATTTAGCTGGGCAAACTTCACCTGGATGACTCCGAACATATTGTGCAGCATGGATTTTGTCAATCAAGACAGAAGCATCACGCCCAACACCGTCTGCATTGATTTCAAGTGCTTGTACAACTCCATCTGGGTCAATGATAAAAGTACCACGTTGAGACAATCCACTTTCATCTAACACATCAAAACCAAGTGAAATGGTATGAGATGGATCGCCAATCATAATGTATTCAAGTTTTCCGATGGCATCTGAATGATCATGCCAAGCTTTGTGTGTAAAATGGGTATCTGTTGAAACAGAATATACTTCTACACCTAACTTTTTAAGAGCTGCATACTGCTCTTGCAAATCTTCCAACTCAGTCGGGCAAACAAATGAAAAATCAGCAGGATAGAAGCAAACAACGCTCCAATGACCTTTTAAATCTTCGCTAGAAACTGTGATAAACTTCCCATTTCCAGCATGATAAGCATCTGCTGTAAACTCGACAATTTCTTTACCAATAAGTGACATAAGGATTACCTCCAAAAATAGTTTAATTATAAAATAAAAACCTTATACGTTTTATTATAGCGTATAAGGTTTTTAGAGTCTAATAATTTGCTTGAAATCGTTTCCTAATAATCCAAAGCATCTGCATAACCCGCGCCATTTCCTACAAAATAGCCAGTTTTACAGTTGATACTAAAGAGATACGTGCCGTCTGTTCTAAATAGATTGTAATAACCATTTCCGTTGATAATATTCACACGTTCAAGAATATAATTATCTCCCGTGAAATAACCACGTTCCCGTGAGGTTGCTAAGATTTTCTCTAATACACCAGGATTGAAATTCCAAGAAGGATTACTAGAATCATTGATTTTTGCTTGATCGTACGGGACTCGACTTAAATGTCGCTGTAAAGTTGGACCAGAAGCTGGTGTGGCTGGAGTAGCTGCTGGTGCCTCAGTTTTCGGCGTTTGGGTTTGTGCCGGACTTTGAGACGGTGTAGTGGCGGTCTCAGATTTAGGAGCAGAAATCGCTGATTGCTGGCTCTTTCCTAGACTGATAGCAGCTTTCAAGACTTTATCCAAATCTGTATTTCCTGTTGTGATATCTGTAAATTTAGCATCATTTTTAATCTTTGCCTTAGTATCTAAAACGCCGTCTGTGATTGCCACTGAGGTAAACTGTGCATTCACAGTTTTTACAGCTTCAACTTGTTTGAGCAAGCTGTCGTATTTTCCCTTAGCAACATTGTATTCCTTTGTATTCTTTAACTTTTCTAATGCTGCTTTCAATTTATCTACATTGCCAAAACTACTATTTTTCAAAGCTAATTTATTTGCATCCGTAAAGAATGAATCATAAAGACTGTTGAAAGCCTTCAAATCCTTATTTTCAGAGCTAGAAGTAGTAGAAGATTTACTTGTTTGGCTCGTTGAATTTGTAACTGGTTTTGCTTGCTTTCTATTCAAAGACAGATAAACAGTCCCACCGATTAAAGCCAGTAAAGCTACACTTGCTGCAGAATACAGGACTTTCTTATTTTTATAAAATGGAACGTTCCCTGTTTCCATTTCTTCATCAGATACTGTAAAAGTTGAAAAACTTTCCATTGTCTCAGTTGAGCTCACAGGAATGTTATCCATTTCAGGCTGAATTGCTTCCGTTACTTTCGTCTCAGCCTCTGATTCCTCCGAAATCTGTGTGCTGTTTTTTTCCAAAGTTTCCTGCGGCTCTGCTTCGCTGGCTGCAAGTGCAGCGACCGTTTCATCAAAGGCAGACTCCTCAGACGCTACATCCGCAGCTTCTAAGACTTCTTCCTCTTGAACGCCCTCGTGCATCTCTCGGATAAATTCTGCCAAATCTAACTGACTCAGTTGTTCCTGTCCCTCTACTTCAGACGCTGTCTCTGTAGATTGAGCCGAAAATTTTCCAGCTTCAATTTCTTGACGGTGTTGTTTAATGTATTTATCCAGCACATTATCCTCTTCCGTCACCCCTGCTTCAAGCTCTTCGCTTTTTCGAGCAGCCTGACCAATTGTCATTTCTTTAGCTGTTTCAAAATCAAGAATTGATTCTTCTTGTTCTGACAAATATTTTTCGTCTTTACTCACGGCAAATCCTTTCTAATCTATCCGGCGCTTGACTCTCTGGCCAAAATATTGATATAAATCTACTTTTAAAGTCCCGTTATAGAGTTTACGTTTTTTATCGGCTTGACTACCAAATTTTGTTTCAAATGTTTCATCACTAGTTAAGATAAATTTACTCCACGTCTTTAGTAGTGCAAAAGTCTGTCCCATTTCTTGATAAAGTTTGGTCACAGCATCATCATTCAACAATCGCTCTCCATAGGGTGGATTGGAAATAATGACACCATTTATCTTGTTGGTGTGCAAATCTTGCAAACGCATTTGCTTAAAAACAATCTGCTCAGAAACACCTGCTTCTTCAGCATTTCGCTTGGCAATCTCTACCATCCGCGCATCAATATCAGTTCCTAAAATATCCAACTGAATATCTTGCTTAATCTGCCCTAAAGCTCTAGCGCGAACACACCCAACCAAGTCTGAGTCAACCCAATTCCATTCTTCAAATGCAAAATGGCGATGAAGCCCCGGCGCCATATTCATGCCAATCATAGCTGCTTCAATACAAAAAGTTCCTGAACCACAAGTCGGATCAATCAGAGGCTTATCTGGATACCAATTGGATAAGAGCAAAATTGCAGCCGCCATATTTTCTTTAATGGGCGCGCCACCTTTTTCAGTCCGATAGCCACGTTTAAAAAGGCTAGAGCCTGTCGTGTCAATCAAAACAGTCGCTACATCTTTCAAGATAGAAACTTCAATTTTAAACTCAGCTCCATTTTCCATTAAGGGAACACCCTCTGGTCGAGCATAGTGCTTTTGCAACTTTTTGACTACTGCTTTTTTAGAAATAGCTTGCACACTTGGTTCATTGTGGAGTTTTGATTTGACACATTTTGCCTTAGCAATTGGAAATTTTGCTCCAAGTGGCAGGTAGTTTTCCCAATCTAAAGCAAAAATCCCCTGAAATAATTCCTCAAAAGTCTTAGCTGGAAAGTTGCCAACAACAATTTTAATACGGTCTGCTGCACGCAACCAGAGATTGGTTTCAATAATGGTCTCGACAGTTCCTTCAAATCGAACACGTCCATTTTCCACTTGACATTCTAAGCCAAGATTTCTGATTTCGCGACCAACTACAGCCTCTAAACCAGCCGCAGCAGTCGCAATCAACTTAAATTTTGTTTTCATTTACCCTCTCAAAATAAAAGCTAGCATAATACGCTAGCTAAACCTATATGCAACTTTCTATAAGCCATGTTTTGTTCCAGAAATAACTAGGTATCATTTCCTTCGATAATCATCTGTCTACTGTTTCCAGTCAGAATGCTGTGTTCGTTTCCACGCATTCCGTGCCCCGACCAAAGTTTGGGTTGCTAGCTTGAGGGGTTTACCGCGTTCCACTTTTTGCGTTTCCGCAAAAACTACGTCACTGTGGCACTTTCAGGACTATTCCAGCATATCCAGAGACGTAGCTGTTTCGTCCGCCGTAACGATTTCTCGTCCCTAGGCTTATTGTTTCACCTAGCACAAACACTACGGGCATCACAGCCCGTGCTAGCATGGACTTTCCTCATGAAAAGACGACTCTTCACGCGATTATCCAAAAATTGCACATTACTTATTAAATTTCGTTATTTAAGATTTGCTTGCCAAATACTTCTTTTTCCAAACGATTTAAACGCTTTAAAATATCAAAATTTGTCAACGTAGCAGAAGCCGTCTGAGGAGTTTCCATGATAGACTGTGTTAAAGGTGAAGTTGCCGACTCAGTTGACTTTTTAGCGAGTTCAGCCTTTAAACGAGTATTTTCTTCACGCAGTTCTTTCACCAAAGCAGCATACGTTTCGTAATCTTTAATGACATCGTCTAAAAATTCATCTACTTCTACTTTACTATAACCTCGGACGCCAACTTTAAAATCTTGATCAAAAATATCTTTCGGTGTGTAAATAATACTTGCCATTTCTCTCTCCATTCTCGTTCATTACTTTAATTATATAAAAAATGAACCGCAAAAATCAAGATTAAACATCTAATTTTCGGAAAAATTTTCTGCGACTTCGTTCAAGTCATCAAATGTTAATTTTTTGATAAAATATTGTTCTTGACTTTTCATCATTTGATAAAGATATTTCAAATTCGTCTCATTTTCTTCATCGTAAAAAATATAGGCACCATCTGTATTGTTGAGTAGAAAATGGTTGTAGTCACGAAATTGACTCGGGTTTTCATAATGCGGATAAGCATATTTTACAAAGTCCACCTGTTTGAAATGGTTTAATTTTTCTTGATTGACTTCATTCCAATTTTCCCCCTGATTCTCAAAAGTGAAAATTGTTGCCATTTGAAAATCGTAGTTTTGCTGTAATTCTTTTGCAACTTCTAGTACCCAAACTTCAAAACCTAAATTTCCAGTGAAAATCAGCCATTCCACTCCTTGTTCCAATAATCGAGTCAAATCACGTTGAATCACTTTTTTAATAATCTTGATTCGAGGATCTTTTTCATCAAAAATTCCCAGATCAAAATTTCGATAGCCCACTACTAATATACTAACCACTTAAATTATCCCTTTATTTCCTTTTTTATGTTATAATAGAGTGATGTTATTGTACCAATAAGGAGATATATGGTCAACTATCCACATAAAGTTTCCTCGCGCAACTCATTGAAATTTCCTAAAAAGAAATCAGTTGATTTTGCCAATCGAGGAATGTCTTTTGAAAAAATGATCAATGAAACAAATGATTATTATCTTAGTCATGGGTTGGCGGTCATTCACAAAAAACCGACACCTATTCAAATCGTAAAAGTGGATTATCCTAGGCGTAGTCGGGCAAAAATTGTAGAAGCCTACTTTCGACAAGCCTCTACAACAGACTATTCTGGTGTCTACCAGGGGCGTTACATAGATTTTGAAGCAAAAGAAACTCGTCAAAAGGCTTCTATGCCTATGAAAAATTTTCATGCGCATCAAATCGAACACATGGAACAAGTCGTCAAACAAGGAGGAATTTGTTTCGTTTTATTGCACTTTTCAGCCTTAAAACTGACGTATTTGCTTCCTGCTCCTTATCTGATTAACTTCTTCAAGATTGACAAAGGGACAAAATCCATGCCACTTGATTACATTCAACAACATGGATATTCTATTTCACAGAATGGACTTCCTAGCATTCCGTATCTTGAAATCATTCAACAAAACTTACTAGGTGGTAAAATAAATGAATAAGCAATCTTTACTGACAGCTGCTAAATATGCTGCTATCGGTCTCATCTCGTTATTTCTTCTAGGAGTTGTTGCTGGCGGAGGAATCTTTCTCTATCAAGTTCACAAGGCGCCCGCCTTGTCAGAAAAGAAACTAGTTGCTACAACTTCCAGTAAAATCTATGATAGTGAAAACAATCTTATTGCTGACTTAGGCTCTGAAAAAAGAGTAAACGCAGCAACAAGTAATATTCCAACTGGTTTAGTTCAAGCTATCGTTGCAATTGAAGATCACCGTTTCTTCAACCATCGTGGTGTGGATTCTGTTCGTATTTTAGGTGCTTTTTTAAATAACTTGCGCAAAGGAAATCGGCAAGGCGGCTCCACTCTGACACAACAGTTGATTAAATTGACTTATTTCTCTACCTCAACTGCCGATCAAACGCTATCACGTAAAATCCAAGAAGCCTGGTTAGCAGTCCAGCTGGAGCGCAAAGCCACTAAGCAAGAAATCATTACTTATTATGTAAACAAGGTCTATATGTCAAATGGTAACTACGGTATGCAAACAGCTGCTAAAAGTTATTACGGCAAAGATTTGAAAGATTTGAGCTTGGCTCAAATTGCTTTATTGGCAGGGATGCCTCAAGCACCAAATCAATACGATCCTTATACACAACCAGAGGCTGCTAAAAATCGTCGGAATCTTGTCTTATCAGAAATGTATAAACTCAAATACATCTCTGCTGAGCAATACGAAAAGGCAGTCAACACCCCCATTACCGATGGTCTGCAAAGCTTAAAAAATTCTGCTTCTTATCCGGCTTACATGGACAATTACTTAAAACAAGTAATTGAGCAAGTTCAGCAAGAAACTGGCTATAACTTGCTGACGACAGGAATGGAAGTCTATACTAACGTCAATAGAGCTGTTCAAGAACGCCTTTGGAACATTTATAATAGCAATGAATATGTTGCCTATCCAGATAATGAACTGCAAGTAGCTTCTACGATTATGGATGTTACAAATGGCAAGGTGATTGCTCAACTAGGAGCTCGAAATCAAACTTCAAATGTTTCTTTTGGTACCAATCAAGCCGTTGAAACCAATCGTGACTGGGGTTCAACCATGAAACCAATCACCGATTATGCTCCAGCCATTGAAAACGGAATTTACACTTCGACAGCTGCTTATATTAGCGATACCCCTTATCATTATCCTGGAACAACTACTCCGGTTTACAACTGGGATATGCGGTATTTCGGAAACATCACCATTCAGTATGCACTTCAGGAATCTCGGAACATCCCAGCTGTCAAAACATTAGAAGCTGTTGGTCTCAGCAAATCAAAGAAATTCCTTAATGGACTTGGCATTGATTATCCAGATATGGTCTATGCAAATGCCATTTCAAGTAATACCACAAAATCAGATAAGAAATATGGTGCCAGCAGTGAAAAAATGGCAGCTGCCTATGCTGCTTTTGCAAATGGAGGAACTTATTATAAACCTCAATACGTCAGCCGTGTTGTCTTTAGTGATGGAACTTCAAAAAACTTCGCTAATCAAGGCACAACCGCAATGAAAGAAACAACTGCATACATGATGACAAATATGCTGAAAACAGTTCTCACTTCAGGTACAGGAACCAACGCAGCTATATCAGGTGTCTACCAAGCTGGTAAGACAGGGACTTCCAACTATTCTGATGATGAATTGGCGAAACTAACAAAACCTTATGGTGGTTCAAGTGTTGTGACTCCAGATGAACTATTTGTTGGTTATACACAGAAATATTCAATGGCAGTGTGGACAGGTTACACCAATCGTCTCACTCCTGTTCTGGATGACGGTGTGAAAGTTGCAACAGATGTTTACCGTGCTATGATGTCTTACTTGTCTGAAAGTGGGACAGAAGACTGGGAGATGCCTAGCGGTCTCTATCGTAGCGGAAGTTATGTCTTTTTAGCCAATGCAACTAATAGATATCAACAAAATTATTATAATTCTACTTCAAGTTCTAGCTTAGAAGAATCGTCTACATCTTCAAATAGTCAAGAAAGCTCTACTCAAGAGTCATCAAGTAGTTCTTCATCAAGCAGTTCTTCATCAAGTACGGAACCCAGTGCTTCCACGTCTACAAATTCTCCTAATAACAGTAGAAATTCGGAAACTCCTCCTTCACGAAATCAATAACGAAGAAGTTTCTGAAAGCCAAGCAGTTTAGAAGATAACATCTTTAAATCAGAGTTTTGTAAAAATTAAAAAACACGAACAATTTATCCAGTTGCTTACTGGTCTTGATTGCTCGTGTTTTTCTATTTCATTCTCTTACAGAATCTTTTAAAGCAAGCTTAAAAATTTATCCTACTTCTTTTTATTCTTATTTGCTAGCCAGAGCTCCCATTGGATCCCACGGAGCAAGCACTTTTGGCTCTGCTTCATAGGCCGCTAGTTCTTCAGTTGTTAAAAATTCTTTGCGGACAACGATTTGATAAGTGTATTCGTCCATCCAGTCATCGCTAGCAACAAAATAGCCTTTGTTCCCAACTTTATCACCCCAAGAATTTTCCACTTTCCATTTTGTCGATTTGCCATTTTCGTCCAAGTCAACACCTGTCAAGACCATAGCATGAGTCATGAGACTTTCACTGTAATCCAAGCGCCCTGCTTTGTCTTGTATCAATTCAATATCCATGCTGGAAGTAAAATCATACATATCATTCACCATCACACCAGCCTTGCGATTGCTAGATTGACCCACATCAGAACCAAACCAAACCGTTTCTCCTGCTTGCATTTGAGCAATGGCCAGTTCTTTCAAACGATTCATATCGACATTCAAATAGCGGACGTCACGTGCTCCTACGACATTTCCTAACATCTCGACAGTGTAAGATTTGCCATAAGGTTTGTCAGCTGTTGGGGCATTGATGATGGATACATAGTCATCTAGCTTAATATCCACATATTTCTTGTAAAATGCTTGTGGTGTCAATCCACTTTCGCTATGGAAGTTATTGTCTTTATCACGATAAGCAAAATCAAAAGTACGAGGAGGGAGTCCAAGGGTCATTGCCAAGAAATTAAAAATTTCTTGCAAAAGTTCTTCTTTCTTTTCTTGAGCAGCTGCTGCATCAGCTCCGCTAGTAACCAAGTCACGTAAAATTTGTGCATCCTGGCGGAGTAATTTGTTGAGATATTGATTAAGCTCACGACTGTTACTTGATGAAATAGATTCTGGATAAACAGATTTTGGCACCACACCATATTTTTCAAAAAGTGCCACAACCATATCCCATTGACCACCGTCCTGTTGAGGTGTATCAAGTAAGAATTTGACCTTGCGACTGGTTAATTCTTGGTCTGCAGTTGCTAATACTTGCTCCAAGAACCAGTTCGATTTTTCATATTTATCCCAGAAGAATGTATGGGCTTGTGACAATTCAAATTCTTCTAATTGAAAGCCCGCAATCATTTTGTGGCGAAATGTATTGAGCGCTGCAAACATCCAGCAGCGACCAGAAGCTTTTTGATTGCTGACCTTATCTTTGGTCAAATCAATTGAAAATACAGGATTGTTTTCAGCAGCGCTATTGCGTTTTTCCAGTGAAGTTAATAAGCCATTGTGACTGACTGCATTTTCAATTGCAGCATATTTCACATTTGCTTCATAATTAGCATATAATTTATCTGTAAATTGTTGATCTAATGAATTCATAGATACCTCCTTCTAATTCTACACACTATTATAGCTTATTTTTAAAATTCTTCAAATAAAAAGTTAGGCGCACCTAACTTTTTCGCTCTACATCTGATTTTAATAACCTACGGATTTAAAAAACGTAAGTTAGAACAATTCTTCTGCTTATTTCCAAAAATTATCGAAGATGGTAATTGGCAAATGACGTTTATGTTCCCCTTTACGCCACCAAGATTCAATGGTAGCCTGTGCTTCTTCTGATACAGTTTTGCCTTCCAGATAATCATCAATTTCATTGTAGGTAACACCGAGAGCAGCCTCGTCTGCAATCCCTGGTTTTTCTTCTTCTAGGTCTGCTGTCGGCACTTTCTCATAGAGAATGGGGTCCGCACCCAAGGCAGCCAATAGCTGTTTCCCTTGACGTTTATTGAGACGATAAAGTGGTAGAATGTCTGCACCACCATCACCAAATTTCGTAAAGAAAGCTGTCACATTTTCTGCAGCATGATCTGTTCCAATAACTGCCCCATTATAGGAACCAGCTAAAGCATACTGCGCAATCATACGGCTCCTCGCTTTGATATTGCCTTTATTGAAGTCTGAAACCTTAGCACCAGTTGCTCCCACAGCAGCTGTCATCGCATCTGCGGATTCCTTGATATTTACTACAAGGCTGACATCTGGTTGGATAAAAGCGAGTGCTCTTTGGGCATCGGCTTCATCAGCCTGCACTCCATATGGTAAACGCACTGCGATAAATTGATAATTATTATCGCCAGTCTCAGCTCGCATTTCTTCTATGGCCAATTGTGCTAAACGTCCTGCTAAGGTTGAATCTTGTCCACCTGAGATTCCCAAAACATAGTTTTTCAAAAACGGATGTTTTTTTAGATAAGTCTTTAAAAAATCAATAGATTTACGGATTTCTTCTTGTGGATCAATGACAGGTTTCACACCTAATTGCTGGATAATCGTTTCCTGTAAGGTCATTTTGTTTCTCCCATTTGGCTTGCTTTTTTGCGCATTTGATCAATCAAATCCACCTTATCTTGCCATACATCACGTGCCAAATCCACAGGATAATCTTGTGGATTGAGAACCCGTTTGTACTCGTCCCACAACTTATCAAACTCTTTGCGAGCATATGTTTGGATTTCTGTTAAACTTGGCAATTGGTACACAAGTTGACCTTGTTTAAAAATGTCTACTAACAGAGGTACTGCATCAAAATTTGTCACAGTTTTATTAATGTAAGTGTAAGTCGGATGGAACATTTCTAATGCTGTTATCGCATTAACATCTACACCGTCATAAGTGATGTAATCCCCTTCCGACTTCCCTTTTGCACGGCTAGTAATACGCCAAACTTGCTTTTTACCTGGCGTTGATACTTTTTCCACATTATTAGAGAGCTTGATTGTATTGCGCAAATTGCCATTTTCATCTTCAATAGCCACAATCTTGTAAACTGCTCCCAGCGCTGGCTGGTCGTAAGCAGTGATGAGCTTCGTTCCGACGCCCCAAACGTCAATTTTGGCTTTCTGCATTTTCAAGTTGAGAATTGTATTTTCATCCAAGTCGTTTGATGCATAGATTTTCGCATTTGGGAATCCAGCTTCATCCAGTTGCTGCCGGACTTTTTTAGAAATATAAGCCAAGTCACCTGAGTCAATCCGTACACCGAGGAAATTGATTTTGTCTCCCATTTCACGTGCCACACGAATAGCTGCTGGCACCCCCAGACGAAACGTATCATAGGTATCCACTAAGAAAACACAGTCATGGTGCGTTTCAGCATATGCTTTGAAAGCTTCATAATCATTACCATAGACTTGAACGAGCGCATGAGCATGCGTTCCCAAGACTGGAATATCAAAAAGTTTTCCAGCACGCACATTACTGGTTCCATTTGCTCCACCAATAACTGCCGCACGAGTCCCCCAAATAGCTGCATCCATTTCTTGTGCTCGGCGGGTACCAAACTCCATTAAAGGCTCATCTTCAATGACTGAGCGAATCCGGGCTGCTTTTGTCGCTACCAAAGTTTGATAGTTGACAATATTTAATAACGCTGTCTCCACCAATTGGCATTGGGCAAGTGGGCCTTCTACTTGAACAATTGGCTCATTGGCAAAGACCAAGTCGCCCTCTTGTGCAGAGCGTACTGTTAATTCCAATTTTAAATTGGCTAGATAAGCTAGAAATTCTTCATCATAGCCAAGAGAACGAAGATAGGCAATATCACTTCCTGAAAATGTCAAATGATTTAAATAATGGATCATCCGTTCCAAGCCTGCAAAAACAGAATAACCACTGTGAAAAGGCTCTTTGCGGAAGTATACTTCAAAAACTGCTCGTTTATTGTGAATATTTTTTCTAAAATAAACTTGCATCATGTTGATTTGGTACAAATCTGTATGCAAAGTTAAACTATCATCTGGGTACATAATGACTCCTTGTAAGATATATTTTCATTTATTATACCACAAATAAAAAGAGCAAGCGGAAATCTTGTCAATCTTTGAATGGCAAAAACAATTATTTTTAACTTTTAGTGATTATAAGATTGCGTTTGATTATATATTAGAATGTTTATCCATTACTTTTTTCATCAGAAACTTCTCCCTGTTGACAATCTCATTACCAATATAAAAAGCTAAGAAAGTCTTGAAACAACTTGAAAACATCGTATCATTTTTCTTAGCTTTATGACATATTTATTTTGATTTAAACTTCCATTGGCTGTACATTCCAAATCCAACTATCCAGATGGCTGATCCGATAGCACCCACAACAGTTGACTTTTGTAAAAAGAGCGTGACAAATACAAAAGCAAAGAAGAGTAAGGTGAGTGGGTTGAGAAATTTGTAAGCTGGCATTAGATAACCATCTGCCATAAATTCTTTTGATTTTCTGTATTTCAAGTGAGCAATCATAGTGAGGGCGTAGATAGCAATGTAAACACCTGATGAAGAGGCTGTAATCAAAACAAAGGAATCGGACACTCCCGGTAAAACCTTAATAAAAGCAGCCAATGCAATCACTACCGCTGATGTCAAAATAGCATTTTTCGGAACGTTCTGTCTGGATAATTTGCCAGCACCAATTCCATTCAGAAAGCGGTTTGGCGAGTCATGAGCAATTTGATACAAATGGCGTCCTGTTGAATACAAAGTAGAGTTCAAGGCCGAAGCGGCTGAGGTCAGTACCACAAAATTAATCAAAGCTGCCGCCCATTTGAGCCCTGCTAACTTAAATACAATAACAAAAGGAGAGTCTGTTGTTGCTAAATCTTTCCACGGGATGATCGCCATAATTGCCAAAAGTGAGCCACCATAGAACAAGACAATTCGTAAAGGAATTTCCTTTATTGCTTTAGGCAATACTTGACGAGGATTGGCTGTTTCTGAAGTCGTAATTCCAATAAATTCAATCGCCTGATAAGCAAAGAAAACCATTTGAAAGCCCATGACAAAACTCATAAAGCCATTGGGGAAAAGTTGGAAATTTTGACTGATATTACTTAAACTGGCTACACCATTTGGGGTTTTAAAGCCTGTCAACACCATAAAAATAGCTGTCACAATCAAAGCAATAATCGCTACAATCTTAACCATGGCAAACCAAAACTCAACCTCGCCAAAGACTCGTACCGCAATCAGATTGACCATGCTCAAAATAGCAAGGAAGACAATTTGAATCAACCAAGCCGGCCAAGTTGGGAACCAAAATTGGACATATTGCGCAACTGCCGTGATTTCTGCCATACCAATAAAAATGAGGGAGATCCAATACGACCAGCCAGAAAAATAACCCCAGCCATTACCAAGATATTTTGTGATGAAATTGATAAATGTATGCTGGTCTGGATCATAGTACAGCATTTCTCCAATCGCCCTCATCATCAAATACATAAAGACACCTGTCAACATGTAAATGAGGATAATAGACGGTCCTGTCAGATTAATCGAACGTCCAGCTCCCAAAAAGAGACCCGTCCCAATGGTCCCAGCGATAGCTATAATTTGCACATGGCGATTTTGCAAACCACGTTCCATCTTGTTTTGATTTTTTTCAGAATGTTTATCACTCATACAAGTCTCCTTTTTACGTGAACTTTTCTATTGTACCACAATTCTGACAATTTCACTAGTCATTTATGAAGGCACGAGAATTGAACAAGTCCAAAGAAGCACTCTTATTATCACTCCATCAGTGCATTGATGTGTTTTTGCTAATCAGAAAAGACTGGATATGAACCCAGTCTTAAAAATTCTCTGTAATATATTTATAAACTTCTTGTCCTGCGATTGCTCCGTCACCAACAGCTGTCGTTACTTGACGAAGGTTCTTTTCTCGAACATCACCAATGGCATAGATGCCAGAAATAGCCGTTTTCATATGATTGTCAGTCACAATCCAGCCAGCTTCATTGGTAATGCCTAAATCTTTGACAAACTCACTGACTGGCTCTAATCCAACATAGATGAAGACACCGCCAAATTCATGTTCAGATATTTCACCTGTTTTGACATTTTCTACTATAACGCTGCTAACACGCTTGTCTCCTTTGATTTCCTTCACAACTGAACCCCAAATAAAGCGGATTTTTTCATTGGCAAATGCACGATCTTGAAGCACTTTTTGTGCACGGAGTTCATCGCGCCGATGAATAATCGTCACCGTTTTTGCAAAACGAGTCAAAAATACAGCTTCTTCCACTGCAGAGTCGCCTCCACCGACTACTAACAAATCTTCATCACGGAAAAAGGCACCATCACAAACTGCACAGTAGGAAACACCACGACTGTTGAGCTCTTCTTCTCCTAATACGCCAAGATGGCGGTGGAAAGCTCCCGAAGCAATGATAACAGTCTTTGTTTCAAAAACTTCATCTTCTGTGAATACTTTTTTCACATTTCCATGATCTTCAATCTTTTTAACATAGCCAAACAAATGCTCTACTCCCAATTTTTCGAGCGGTTCAAACATTTTTTCTGCTAGTTCTGGACCACTAATATTAGCATATCCAGGATAATTTTCGATATCTGAGGTATTATTCATTTGCCCGCCTGGAATGCCTCTCTCCAAAAGAGCAACTTTGAGGTTACTTCTAGCAGCATATAAAGCGGCTGTCATTCCCGCTGGTCCTGATCCAATAATAATTGTATCGTACATATCGTCACTTCCTTTATTGTAATCACTGTTATTCTAACGTTAGTAGAGCTTTTTTTCAAGAATTATGCTTTTAAGACAAGTAAAATCCCCATCATAGCAAAAGATAAAATCGGAATTGTCATCACTGCGATTAGCAACATGTCATACAGATGAGCTTGTCGATCTCTGACCGTTTTATCAACACGCCGGACAGCGCGAAGACCAATCCATAATCCTAAAAAACTCCCTACCAGTAGCGCTGTAATCAGTAAACTCTCTAAATAAAGTATAAAAACTCGAAATAACATGTCATTCTCCCCATCAAATTAACTTTTACTTAACATAAAATGCTTAAAATAAACCCAGCTAGCAAGAACTGGGCTTCTTTTTTATTATATCAAATATATGTCCGTTTGTAACTGGCAAAAAATTCTTTTGTGCGTTCTTCTTTAGGGTGGCTCATTATTTCTTCGGGAGTTCCCATTTCAATGATGTGTCCTTTATCCAAAAAGAGTACCTTGTCTGCCACTTGAGAGACAAAGGACATATCATGACTAACTAGAATCATGGTCTGACCAGCCTTGGCTGCATCTGCAATAGATTTTTCAACTTCTCCTACTAGTTCAGGATCCAGGGCAGATGTTGGCTCATCCAATAGTAACACATCTGGTTTCATCGCTAAAGCTCGTGCCAAAGCGACCCGTTGTTTTTGTCCACCTGACAGATGACGTGGATAGTAATTTTCACGATCCGACAGACTAACTTTTGCCAGTTCTTTTTTTGCAAGATTCGTTGCTTCTCGGTCTGAGAATTTTTTTACAACCAACAAACCTTCTTTGACATTATCCAAAGCTGTCCGACGATTAAAAAGGTTAAACTGTTGAAATACCATCGCCAACTTTCGCCTCAAAGTTAGAATTTCTTCTTTGCTAATCTTGGAAAAATCAACTGTAAAATCATCAATTGTAATCGTTCCGCTATCTGGTTGCTCTAAATAATTCAAACTGCGTAAGAAAGTAGATTTCCCTGCACCAGATGAGCCAATCAAAGCAACTACTTCACCTTTTTGAATCTCTAAGCTAAGATTATTTAAAACAATTTGTCCAGAAAAGGATTTGCTGAGATTTGAAATACGAATCATTAACGAACATCTCCTTTCGTTCGTATTTGTGGATTGAGATTATCAGGCACTTCAATCACCATTTTCTTTTCGATAAACCGCCCAAATAGTTCAATCACTATATTCACACCCCAATAGACAAGAGCCACCGAGATAAAGCGCTCAAAGTAGCGATAATCCGCACCGCCCAAAATCTGCGCTTGAGCAAAAATTTCCACAACTCCAGCACTGAAAGCCAGAGAAGTACCTTTGGTCAGACCAATCAGAGAATTAATTAGAGTCGGTGTAGCAACGACTGCTGCATTTGGGATAATGATACGACGATAAACTTGCCTATTTGTCATGCCCAAACTACGAGCCGCTTCAACCTCACCCGAATCTACTGATAAAATCGCTGCTCGAATAGTTTCGCTGGCATAAGCTGCTTCATTAAAGGCAAAAGCTACAATTGCAAATAGATAAGCTGGAATAGCATTTATATTTAGACCCGTACCGAATCGCAAGTTGATTGCTTTCAGAAGCAAAGGAATCCCATAATACGTTAGCATGAGCTGAACAAGCACAGGGGTCCCGCGCAGAAAGCTAATGAAAAAGGCTTGAAGAGGATACAAAATCTTCACACGATTGATTTTGACAATCGCAAAAATGAGAGCCAAAATCAAGCCAAAAAAAGCTCCTCCAAAAGTCAATAGCAAAGTTGTCGGTAATTTTTCGATAATTCTTGGCAGTCCGTCAAACACAGATCGCCAGCTAAAAAGCTGCCCGTCTGGAATTTTCTGAATCAATTCTTGATACCAATTAGACGCTAAAATCACTGTTGTAACAATCATTGTAACTTCTCTTTCTCAATAATGTCTAATTCTATCACAATTTTATAAATTCACCAATTATTTACTACGATAAAAATAGACTAGCAAGACTAGTCTATCACATTCGTTTTATAAAAAATAATTGTTTTTATTTATGAGAGTGATAAAAAAATTTTAAGACTAAAAGCTCTGACGTTTCGCTTTTCTTTCTGCACGACCGCGTGCTCGATTTTCAGCACGCCTGGTTTTTCGGCGTTTTTCATTGACAGCCCATTGAATTTTCTTTTTATAGCCCGGTTTGATTTTTTTCTTCTTCTTTTTAACCAAACCAATCATCTCTGTATCCAATTTTTCTTGGCGTTTTTCACGATTAGAACGACGATCTCGGTCATAAGTATCCTGAAACTCATCAGCTTTTATCATCTTAGGAATGAACTGAATCCCCAATTTCTCTAACTCGCGAATATCTGAATCATCACTTGGCTGATATAGGGTAATGGCAGTGCCTGGCAACCCATTTCGTCCTGTCCGACCAACTCGGTGGATAAAGAAAGACAAATCTTGCGGAATTGCATCATTGATAACATGACTGACCCCTTCAATATCAATCCCTCTTGCTGCTAGATCGGTCGCCACAATATATTCAAATTCCAGATTTTTCACTTGATTCATAATCCGTTTGCGCTCTCGCGGAGGAACGTCTCCGTGAATTTTAGCGACCTTAAGTCCTTGCGCTGTCAAATAACTGTGCAGCTCATCAGCTCGTGTTTTAGTATTAACAAAAATCATGGCTAGATAAGGCTGCAAAAGCTGAGTGATTTGGTAAATTTGCGCATTTTTATCCTGACCTTTAGTCGAAATCAGCCAGTTTTCAATCGTATCAGAGATGACTGTTTTGGTCTTGATCTGCTCTATGACAGGATTTGATAGATATTTTTTTAAAAATGGCTGTAATTTTTGTGGAATCGTTGCTGAAAAGACTAAAAATTGCAATTCTTTTGGCAAACTGGACGCAATCTTATCCACTGTTTCTAAAAAGCCCATATCCAAGGTCATATCTGCTTCATCTACTACAAAGGTATTCGCCTTATGAATAGCCAAATCACCTGATTTCACCAAATCATAGATACGTCCCGGTGTTCCAATAACGATATGCGGCTGACTGAAAGCCAATTTCCCAATCTGACGATTTTTATCAGTCCCACCAACATAATGAGCCACTCGGATTTCCTTATCAGAGAAAGTAGCAATTTGGCGTGCAGCTTGATAAATCTGCGTGGCTAATTCACGACTGGGAGCTGTAATGACAGCCTGAACATTATCTGCATCCTCATTCATCTTTTGAAAAATCGGTAATAAAAAAGTGTGGGTTTTCCCTGAACCTGTTTTGGACTCTCCAACTAGATCTCGACCCGCAAGTACGATTGGAATCAATTTTTCCTGTACTTCTGTCGCCTCGACAAAGTTCAAATCTATTAATGCCTCTTGAATATAATCTTTAAACTTAAATTCTGTAAATTTCATGTTTTCCTCTATTCGTTACTTGTCCTACCTATTATACCAGAACTTACTTTAAAAATAAAAACGAATCATTTCTTTTGTCATTTCCCGCCCTTTTCTATGAAGCTCTCTCTTTTTATGATACAATAATGTTAAGTTCACAAAAAGGGATTACCATGAAAAAATTTATTATTACTCTTGTAACAACTCTCTTACTTATCTTAACTCCTACTGTCTGGGCCGATAATTTTAACGTAGGCGCCAAGCACGCTATTGCGGTTGATGCCACAACTGGAAAAATCTTGTATGAAAAAGATGCTGATCAGCCAGTTGAAGTTGCTTCTATTACTAAATTGCTAACAGCTTATTTGGTCTATGAAGCCATTCATCAAGGAAAGTTCACTCTACAAACTCCAGTGGATATTTCTGACTATCCTTATCAACTAACCGTTAATCCAGATGCCAGTAACGTTCCGTTGGAAGCAAGACGGTACACTATCGAAGAACTATTAGAAACTTCCTTAATAGCCAGTGCCAATAGCCCAGCGATTGCTTTGGCTGAGAAGGTCGCAGGTAGTGAGAAAAAATTTGTGGATTTGATGAAAGCTAAATTACAACAATGGGGAATCAAAAATGCCACTATTGTCAATGCTTCTGGACTTAAAAATTCTGTTTTAGGAGAAGAACATATTTATCCTGGTTCAAACAAAGATGATGAAAATAAATTGAGTGCTTATGATATTGCAATTGTTGCTCGTCGTTTAATTCTTGATTACCCAGAAGTTTTAGAAATTACCAAAAAAACTACATCTAACTTTGCAGGTATGACGCTTACATCATCCAATCATATGCTTAAAGATATGCCGGCTTTTCGAGCTGGAGTGGATGGTCTAAAAACTGGTTCTTCTGATAAAGGAGGAACTTCCTTTGTCGGAACAATCCAGCAGAGAGGCATGCGTTTGATTACAGTCCTTCTCAATGTCGATCATGCAGATAAAGATGAAAACGCCCGTTTCACAGCTACTTCTAGGTTTATGTCTTATATTTATCAGCAATTTACTGTCCAAACTCTTGTAAAAAAAGGTGAAGCCTATGATAAAAGTTCTGCTCGCATTATCAACGGTCAAAAAGATGAAGTCACTGCCGTTGCAAGTAAGAAACTTACTATTGTGCGGAGATACAATCATAAAAAACCTACTGTCCACTTTACAACCGATAAAAAAGGGTATCCTACGCCTTTAAAAAAGGGTGTCGTTGTTGGAAAATTGACCTATACAGACAATGATTTGATTGGAAAAGGCTATCTTGACAAGAAACCACCGACTATTTCCATGCTTTCAGCAGAAAGAATAGAACGCCCCTTCTTCCTCAAATCTTGGTGGAATGAATTCGTCCAATATGTCAATGAAAAATTATAAAAAATCGCGATAATGTACCGCACCCCAAAAGTTAGATTTTTTCTGTCTAACTTTTGGGGTGCGGTGCATTTTTTATTTAACCTCAATTATTAATCTTTTTCAGACTTTTCAGCTTCTTCAATTGCCTTTTTAAGAGCATTCCAACCTAAGGTTGAGCATTTAATACGCTGAGGAAATTTAGCAACACTAGCCAAAAAAGCTGCATCTCCCAATTCCGCTTGCTGCTTATCTTCTTTCCCTTGAACCATTTGAGAGAAAATCTCTGCCAACTTTAGTGCTTCATACTTCGTCTTCCCTAAGACTACATCAGTCATCATACTAGCTGATGCTGTAGAAATACTGCAACCAGAATTCACAAATGCAATATCCTCAATCACTCCCTGCTCATCAAACTGAACCGACAGACTGATGACATCTCCGCAGGTAGGATTATTGAGATTCACTTGCTCCACTCCATCCAAACGACCTTGATGATGAGGGTGAGCTGAATGATCCGTCACAACTGCCTTATAAAGGCTATTTAGTTTAGAAAGTGCCATCGAAAAACTCCTTTGTTTTCTGCAAAGCTTCAACGAGCTTATCACAGTCTGCTTTGGTATTATACATATAAAAGCTAGCTCGAACAGTCGCTGCCACTCCTAGGTAACTCAACAAGGGTTGAGCGCAGTGATGTCCGGCTCGTACAGCCACGCCTTCATAATCCAGAGCTGTTGCTACATCATGGGGGTGAAGACCAGCTAGATTAAAAGAAATAACACCTGACCGCTGAGCCAAATCCTCCGAACCATAAATGGTGAGACCCTCAACAGCTTGTAATTTGGGAAAGACATAAGCCAGTAATTCTTGCTCATATTGATGAACAGTTTCCATTCCGATCTTATCCAGATAATCAATAGCGGCAGCTAAACCAATAGCTCCAGCTATATTGGGTGTGCCTGCCTCAAACTTCCAAGGGAGCTCTTTCCATGTTGCTTTCTGCTCATAAACAAAATCAATCATTTCCCCGCCAAATTCTACCGGAGGCATTTGATTCAAGAGTTTCTCTTTTCCATAAAGCACACCGATACCCGTCGGACCTAGCATCTTGTGACCTGAAAAAGCAAAGAAATCAACATCCAAGTCTTGAACATCAATCTCCATGTGAGGTACAGATTGGGCTCCGTCCACTACCAAAAGAGCATCTATCTGATGCACTAGCCCTGCTATTTCTTTTATAGGATTCACCACACCTAATACATTAGAAACGTGAGCCAAGGCAACAAACCGCGTCTTTTCAGTCAATTTTGACTGAAAGTCAGCAAGGTCTAACATGCCGTCTTTCAAATAAGCATAAACCAATCTGGCACCTGTCTTCTGACAGGCTTCTTGCCAAGGAATGATGTTGGAATGGTGTTCCATAACAGAAATCAGCACTTCATCTCCTGGCTGCAACACACTTTCAGCATAGTGTGCCACCCAATTGAGCCCAGTCGTCGCACCTCTCGTAAAGAGAACTTCTTTCGTTGAAGCAGCATGGATAAAAGAGCGCACTCGTTCCCGCGCAGCTTCATAAGCTGCCGTTGCCTGCTCAGCCAGCGTATGAACACCACGATGAACGTTGGCATTATCTTTTTCGTAATAATCCGTAATTGCTCCTAAAACCTGCCTTGGCTTTTGAGTCGTTGCTGCATTATCCAAATAAACTAGTGGCTCATCATTGACGATCTGATCTAAAATCGGAAAATCTTTCCAAAGGACTTCTACATCAAGTTTAGACATTTCTTTTCCTATCTTTTATTTTTAGCTAAAATTTCATCAATAGTTTCAATCATCTCAACACGGACTTCTTTGACCGGAACTTCAACGATAACAGAACCTAAGAAACCACGCACGACTAACCGTTCTGCCGTTGCCTGATCTAGCCCTCGACTCATAAGATAGTACATATCTTCTGGATCTACCTGACCGATAGACGCCGCATGCCCTGCTGTCACATCATTTTCATCAATCAAAAGAATAGGATTAGCATCTGAACGTGCTTTGTCAGACAACATGAGCACTCGACTTTCCTGTTGCGCATCTGCCCCCTTGGCTCCCTTGATAATGTGACCAATTCCGTTAAAAGTCAACGTTCCCTTTTCCAAAATCACTCCATGTTGGAGGATATTGCCGATCGAATTGCAGCCGTAATTGGTGACGCGACTGTCAATCCCCTGAATCTGCTTACCACGAGAGAGAGCCACCACTTTCATATCTGCATGACTTCCGCGCCCAAACAAATCACTGTCAAAATCAGCAATCACATTCCCTTCATTCATGACTCCAATCGCCCAATCAATCATAGAATCATCGTCCAACTTGCCCCGACGACTAATATAGGCGGTCACATTTTCTCCTAGTCGATCAATAGCTGAAAACTTAATCTGCGCTCCTGTTTGGGCAATGACTTCCACCGTGATATTTGCTGTCGCAGAAACACTGCCAGAACCATAAGTTTCCAACCGTTCTAAATAAGTCACTTTAGAATGTTTTCCTGCGATAATCAGAATATGCTTGTTAAATGGCACATCACTTTCACTATCTTGGTAAAAAATGCCTTCAATGGGCTGATTGATTTCAACATTATCCGGAATATATAGCACCGCTCCACTATTGAAATAAGCTGTATGGTAAGCTGCTAGCTTATCTTCGTCATATTTAACAGCAGACATAAAATGTTTCTCAATGATTTCTGGAATTTCCTCAAGAGCAGAATAAAAGTCTGTGAAGATGACACCCTGCTCCGCCAAGTCAGCCGGCAGTTGCTCTAAAACAGTCTGCGTTCCGATCTGAACTAATTTCAAATGATTATCCAGTGCTGTAAAATCAGGTACATTTGCAAGAGATTCACTTTCTGAAAGCGTGCCGTCTCCCAAGTTCCAGCGGTGAAATTTCACGCGCTCAATGATCGGTAACTTCAACTCTTCTATTTTATCAAAAGCAGCTTGACGAAGATTCGCCAACCACTCAGGCTCCGCATGCATTTGTGAAAAATGTTTAATGGTTTCTTTTGTCATTTCATTCTCCTATCTTTTTCAAGCAAAAAGAAGGGGTAACTAAACTTCTTCTTGGTAATCAAAACCAAGTTCTTCAGCTAATTTGGCATAGCCTTCCTGCTCTAAACGAACAGCTAAGTCTGGGCCACCTGAAGCCACTATTCGCCCATCCATCATAACATGCACCACATCAGGCGTAATGTAATTCAACAAGCGTTGATAGTGCGTAATAATCATAGCTCCAAAATTTTCACCACGCATGGCATTGACACCCTTAGATACCACTTTCAGCGCATCAATATCTAATCCAGAGTCAATTTCATCCAGTAGCGCAAAAGTTGGCTCTAGCATCAACAATTGCAAGATTTCATTGCGTTTCTTTTCACCGCCAGAAAAGCCTTCATTCAGATAACGCTCGGCCATTTCCTCTTTCATATTCAGCAATTCCATCTTTTCGTCCAATTTCATAATAAAATCACGAACAGAAATTTTTTCGTCGTCTTCTTTACCTGCATTCATAGCTGCACGCAAAAATTCTGCATTGGTAATACCTGGAATTTCACTTGGGTACTGCATAGCAAGAAAAAGCCCCATACGAGCTCGTTCGTCCACATCCAGTTCTAAAACATTGACACCATCGAGCAGAACCTCCCCTTCGGTTACCTCGTAATTTGGATTTCCCATAATGGCGGCTGATAGAGTTGATTTACCTGTCCCATTTGGGCCCATAATCGCAGCTACTTCTCCTGTTTTAAGAGTCAGATTAACTCCTTTTAAAATTTCCTTTCCTTCGATTTCTACGTGGAGATCCTTGATTTCTAAGACAGACATGGTAAATTTTCCTTTCTTTGTAACCATAATATACCTTATAAGTATAGCAAAAAAAAGCCAAAAAGGCTTTTATTTTGTTTTAATTAAGATTCTATTTCTTTCTTCTATTTCTGAATTTTGTACGAATTTCTTCCCGATAAGCAGAATTTCCAATGAACCGAAGAACATTAAGGAGTGGTGTCCGATTTTGACCCAAAACACCGATAAGTTCCGATAAAAGTTCCACTCCAAAGAGCAGACTAATCACTAATAGTACACCACCAATTCGACTTGAAACATTTAGCAAAAGAGAAATCATGGCAAAAATCATCGAAATGCCATAAATAACCAAGACTGTCCCACGATGGGTCAAGCCCAAAGAGAGCAGGCGATGATGAAGGTGACGCTTATCTGGCGTATAGAATTTTTGACCAGATAAA
The DNA here is from genome assembly GCF_000524255.1 of Streptococcus sp. AS20. Classification (NCBI taxonomy): domain Bacteria; kingdom Bacillati; phylum Bacillota; class Bacilli; order Lactobacillales; family Streptococcaceae; genus Streptococcus; species Streptococcus sp. AS20. The sequence continues at coordinate 135,139 of NZ_JANS01000009.1, forward strand.
GTTCTACGCACAATCGCTAAAAATGTGTCTGTAATCGGCACACCCAGAATAATCATCGGAGTAATCACCGCGACGGCTGTCGCATTTTTCAAGCCTTGCAGTGACAAAACAGCAATCATAAAACCGATAAACAGTGCTCCCGTATCACCCAGATAAATAATAGCTGGGTGATAATTGTAAGGAAAAAATCCCGCGATAGACATGACCAGAACAAAAATAGTTAAGGTTAAAAACACATTGTGATCCGGCAAGAAAAAATAAGAAACGATCCCCATTGTCACCAGCGAAATAATCGATACACCACTCACTAATCCGTCTAACCCGTCAATCAAATTGACGGCATTGGTAATCGAAATAATCCAGATAACCGTCAAAATAAAAGATAACCAAGGGGCAAAGTGCAATAGTGGTCCGCCAAAAGGAATTTTAAAATGATTCAAACGGAAATCAGTCAATAACCAAATCAAACTGGCAGCCAACACAATTCCTGACATCTTTGCTAAAGGCTTCAACTCTTTCACATCATCAATAAGCCCCGTTAAAGCAATGATGCCGCCGCCTGAGACAACCGGCCAAATATAATCAAAATAACCCTTTCCATGAAAGGTCGCTTGCACAATCATCGGCATAAAAACAAGTGTAGCAACCGAGAAAGAAATGACAATCGCTAAACCTCCGCTGCTTGGCATTGGTTTTTTGTTGATTCTTCGAGCATTGGGATAATCAACCGCGCCTATCTTAAATGCCAATAGACGCACTAAAGGTGTGAGAATTACACCAATAAAAAAGGTTCCAAGCAACACCAAAATGAATTTTAAAGGGAAAGGAATCATGAGCATTTAACCTTTTGAAGACTAGCAACCGCCTCGTTGACAAGCAATAAATAACCATGCTCTTGCAAAACAGCTCTTGTCACATCTGTGTCTTCTGCATGTTCACGCATAGAAGCCAAAAGCCAAGCTGGATAACGCTTAGGATGTCCTTCAATATCAACCAAGATTGTTAAGTAATAGTAACCATCCATTTTGTACAACTCCGAAGTGTTAACAGCATAGTCTACTGTTTTAGAAAAGACAATCGCTTCTTTCAAGCTGGAAAATTTCAAGATATAATAGATATATTTTTGAGTAAGGTCGTCACTATTTTCTTCTTGATCTTCTATGTCAGAAGTGCTCGTATTATTTTCTGCTTCTGCCGTTTCCAAAGACCGAACAGCTTCAATATCGTCTTTGCTTTTCTCAAAAATATTTTTTTCTAATGTCTTTAAAAATTCATCTGGAGACATTTGAGACAGCTCTTCTACATCTGGTAAATCTGCCAAATCATCAAAATTCAGATTCTTATCAATCTTAGACTTGGTGACAAAAACATCCAGTCGGTCTGGTTTAGGAGTTACACGAAAACTGAGCATACCGCTATCCAAAAAACTCTCTGGCATTTCCAACTCATCTAAAATTGCATAGAAAAACTCTTCTGTCTTTTCTTGCGGAACGAGAAAATCTGCCATCTCCATTCCACGTTCTTCTAAATCTTCTAATTTTATTGTGATCTTAATCGTTGTATCACTGATTTGCTTCATTTCCATCGCATTACCTCATACTTCTAGTCTTTTCATTATACTAAAATTTCGGGTTTTTTACAAAAAATAGACAACCTCATTTTCTTTTACCAATAAAAAACTCAACAAAAACTGTTGAGTTTTGAATACTTAAAAAATAGCTTTAAAGATTCCGTACACGATAAGCAAAACACCGAGCCCGATACGATATTTCCCAAAGATCGTAAAGTCGTGCTTTTTCACATAATCCGTCAAGAAACGAATCACATAGAGACTGACCCCGAACGCAACGCCCATTGCTACAAGCAGCAAGAAGAATTGCCCAAATCCAAGTGTGTTTCCTTTGATAATAAATTTCAAAATCTTCCAACCACTGGCACCAAACATGACAGGAATTCCCAAAAAGAAAGTGAACTCTGTTACCACAGAACGACTGGTCCCATTCAAAAGCCCACCTACAATGGTTGCTCCTGAACGACTTGTTCCTGGGAAAAGCGACAATACTTGAAATAGCCCAATGTAAAGCGCTGTTTTATAAGGCAAGCGATCCAAATTGGTAATCGCAGGTTCCACAGTTTTATTGCGTTTTTCTAACAAAATAAAGGCAACACCATAGATAATCAACATACATGCAACAGAAATGAAGTTATAAAAATGAGCATCAAACCAATCATCCAAAGGCAGCCCGATAATGGCAGCCGGCGCAGCTGCAATCACCACTTTCGCCCATAATTGCCATGTTTTCTGCACTTCACGCGCTGTCTTTCCCGGTTTAAACGGATTTAATTTATCAAAATAAATCACGACAACCGCTAAAATCGCTCCTAATTGGATTACAACATTGAACATCTCCATAAAAGCAGCATTCTGATCTTTATATTTGAGAAATTCTTGCACTAAAATTAAGTGACCTGTACTCGAAATCGGCAACCACTCGGTAATTCCTTCTACAATCCCAAAGATAATGGACTTCAATATTTCAACGATAAACATTTTCTTCTCCTAAGATTGATTTGTTTTATTATAGCATAATTTCAAGCAAGAGAATAGGGCACTTTTTTAAAAAGCGCCTCCTCCTCCGCCTCCGCCACCACCAGAGAAGCCGCCACCGCTACTTCCACCTGATGAAACAGAGAAACTGCTAGCCGAATTAGCTGCTGCCCCATAGCCAACAAAAGCATGTGAGCTCGCATGAAAATCATACACCATATCCTGATAAACAAAAGCATTCATCGATGGATTATCAATTGTGATTTTTCGTAGTTTCATCGTCTTGGCCACCTTATCTGCACAATTAAACATAGCAGCATAAACCAATAATCTGTTCCACAAAATCACTCCTTCCACTTCTGTATCCTTTAAATGAGCAATCTCATGCAGCATATTAGCAAAACTCTTCCAGTAATAATAGTTTTCTGCCCCTTCTTCATTTAAGACGCCATCACGCTTCACCATTTTGCATTTTCTCAAAAGGTAATACAGCATTCCGCCAGCAATGAAGAAGCTAACTACAAATTGATAAAATACGAGTCCATACTCCAAGAAAATCCAAGCTAAGATGCCAAGAGAAGCAAACACAATAAGATTCATAAGGAGCATTGAAAGATATAAACACAAGAGCTCCTTTTTAGCAACAGGGCGATAATTATTTGGTAATTGCTCACGCTCAATAATTTCATGTATATTTTCTGTAATAAGTTTTAAATAGCATTTTAATAGTTGTCTCACTCTGTTGCCTGCGCTACGAACAGCTTTCTCGCCACTATTATATATCTTATCGTCAATTTTAAAATCTGAAAACAAATTTTTCACAAGCAACTGCTTGTTGTTTCCCATAGCCATTTTTAAAAATTCTTTTTCAAAATCAGCTAAACCCTTATCTGTCACTCTTTGTAATTTTGGCTGTTTCGTATCATCTGTAAAAACAAGATTACCTCGATCAATCAAATCTAATAAAGTAGCTTGGACAAGATTTTCAAATTTCAGAGATGTAGCTTGTCGCTCAGTCGGATCCAATTCTGTCAAATCTACTGAATAAACATTTGAAGCAATGACCATTGGTGGTAAATCTTGCGGTATTTCATACAAACGAGCATGCTTAGGAAACGTTACACGGGATTTTGTTCTAAGATGAAAAATAATGTAAAAAGCCAAACTAATTAGGCCAACCAATACCAAAGCAAGTGGTAAGTCCCAGTCTACTAATCTCTGGTATTTTTTTGTACTGGTGGCAACTTCCTTTTCAACTTGACGAAACTCTTGCAACCGATTGCGTTTTGTAACAGCTAAACTATTTTCAGGAACAGTTACTAGCGATCGATCCCAATATGCATGAAATTCTAAATTTCTATTTTTAGCAATACTAGCGACACGGATCAGATAGCTATCTCCCTCTCGTGTCACTTGAGCTGACTTCATAAAATAACCCGTGTGAGCATACAATTCAGTCTGTTGTGAAGTAGCTGGAGGAGTAATCCGAAATTCTACATTATTTAATTTTTTATCCCAATCACTGATTGGAATCCAGTGTAATTCTACAATATCATTGTAGACAAACAACATATTCTTCAACTTCCAAGTAACCGTAATGGTTACACGGTCTCCTTTATTACCGGCATTATAAATTTTATATTTATAACCACCCGCAATGTATTCCTGAACAGCAGTAATATCCGTTTTTGGTTGTCCATTTCTTAAAGCTAGAATCGTCGGCTTTCCTTCCACATCAAAGCCCAGAGGAACTTTACCAGATGTCCCCAAAGTAATGATTTGTCCCCTGTAGCCGCTTGAGAAATGGTAATTGACTGTTTCAACAAATGTCGCTGTATTATCAGAATGAATCTGTAAATTGCCTTTATAGGATTCAATATCGTAACTCACTGCCAAAACTCGCTGGCTAATGAACAAACACGAGAAAAAAATCACTATACTCCAAAAGAACTTTTTCATCTGACAACCTCCTTTTACTGGTTAGATTTATTATACCATTTTTTCAAGTAAGGGTTTACCCAATATTGAAAAGCATTGCTTTTTTCGATATAATACAAGGAACCTATTTTAAAATTAGGAGAATAATATGAAGAAAATTTGCTTATCTCTATTTACACTTTTTCTGTTCAGTCTAGGATTTGTAAATACCGTTCATGCCGATGAATATTTACGTATCGGAATGGAGGCAGCTTACGCTCCGTTCAACTGGACGCAGGACGATGACAAAAACGGCGCAGTCAAAATCGAAGGTACCAATCAATATGCCAACGGTTATGATGTCCAAATTGCAAAACAAGTCGCAAAAGAATTAGGCAAAAAACCGTTAGTGGTCAAAACGTCTTGGAATGGTTTGATTCCTGCTTTAACATCAGGAAAATTGGACATGATTATAGCAGGTATGAGCCCAACTGCCGAGCGGAAAAAAGAAATTGCTTTTTCAAATAGCTACTATACTAGTGAGCCAGTTCTACTTGTCAAAAAAGATAGTGCCTACGCCAATGCCAAAACCTTAAATGACTTCAAAGGGGCAAAAATCACGTCCCAGCAAGGTGTCTATCTTTATAATCTAATTTCACAATTGACTGGTGCTAAGCAAGAAACTGCAATGGGAGACTTTGCTCAAATGCGCCAAGCACTTGAGTCAGGAGTGATAGACGGCTACATTTCTGAGCGCCCTGAAGCCCTCACTGCAGAAGCTGCGAACTCAAAATTTAAAATGATTCAGTTCAAAAAAGGTTTTGAAGTGAATCAAGAAGACGCTACCATCGCAATTGGAATGCGCAAAAACGACAATCGTATAGAGCAAGTTAATGCTGCTATCGCTAAAATCAGTGCCAAAGACCAAACCGCTTTAATGGATAAGATGATTCGAAATCAGCCTGTTGAGACAGACTCTAGCCAAGATAAGACAAGTTTCTTTGGACAAGTGACAAAGATTCTAAAAGATAACTGGCCCCAGTTTCTGCGTGGAGCTGGTTTAACTCTTCTCATCTCCATTACTGGCACAATTGCAGGACTCATCATTGGACTCTTAATCGGTGTCTATCGCACAGCTCCTACTGCCAAAAATAAAGTTCTAGCGATGTTACAAACCTTATTCAGCTGGTTCTTGAATATCTATATTGAAATTTTCCGTGGAACGCCTATGATTGTTCAATCGATGGTTATTTACTACGGTACAGCACAAGCTTTTGGGGTTTCTATTGATCGGACAATCGCTGCTATCTTTATTGTTTCAATCAACACCGGCGCTTATATGAGTGAAATTGTCCGCGGAGGAATTTTCGCCGTTGACAAAGGACAATTTGAAGCCGCAACCGCTCTAGGAATGACACATAATCAAACCATGCGCAAAGTTGTTCTTCCACAAGTCGTACGCAATATTCTACCTGCTACAGGGAATGAATTTGTCATCAACATTAAAGATACTTCTGTACTGAATGTTATCTCCGTTGTTGAACTTTATTTCTCAGGAAATACGATTGCCACTCAAACTTACCAATATTTCCAAACTTTCACTATTATTGCTGTTATCTACTTTGTCCTAACATTTACTGTCACTCGCATTCTTCGCTATATAGAACGCCGTTTTGACACAGACGAGTACACAACAGGCGCTAATCAAATGCAAACGAAAGGAATAAAAGCATGAGTGATATCATTTTAGAAATTAAGCATCTCAAAAAATCTTATGGACAAAATGAAGTTTTAAAAGATATTTCTCTCACTGTCCACTCCGGCGAAGTTATCTCTATCATTGGAAGCTCTGGTAGCGGAAAATCAACTTTCTTGCGCTCTATCAATCTCCTCGAAGAACCAAGTGGCGGTGAAATCCTTTACCGTGGAGAAAATGTGCTAGAAGAAAATTATAATCTCACCCACTACCGTGAAAAATTGGGGATGGTTTTCCAAAGTTTCAATCTTTTTGAAAATCTCAATGTTCTTGAAAATACCATTGTTGGACAGACAACCGTTCTCAAGAGAGAACGCGCAGAGGCTGAAAAAATTGCCAAAGATAATCTTGAAAAAGTCGGTATGGGCGAGCTTTATTGGCAAGCAAAGCCAAAACAACTCTCTGGTGGACAAAAGCAACGTGTCGCTATTGCACGCGCCTTATCTATGAATCCAGATGCCATTTTATTTGACGAACCAACATCAGCCCTCGACCCTGAAATGGTCGGTGAAGTACTAAAAATTATGAAAGACCTTGCTCAAGAAGGTTTAACCATGATTGTCGTCACCCATGAAATGGAATTTGCGCGTGATGTTTCAAACCGTGTCATTTTCATGGACAAAGGCATCATTGCTGAGGAAGGCAAACCAGATGATATTTTCACTCATCCTAAAAAAGAACGTACGAAAGAATTCTTACAACGCTATTTACGATAAAAATAGGAAAGACGAGACTAAAACATCTAGCCTCGTCTTTTTTTCTATCCAAAATAGTTACTATCTCTTTTGAAAACTAATTTTTATTCAAACAAAACAAAACGTTTGAATATATATTTCTTAGAAAATATACTATAAAAAAGTAAATTTCTAATTTTTTGGAATATTTTTTAAAATATAATCTATCAAAGAAAGCGTTTTATGATTTTTTTGTAAAAATATTCGTTTAAAGTGTATGATATTTTTTGAATAAATAAGTTTTTTTATATATAATTATTCATTGTTTTAATCTCAAGCCACATTATTGTACGATAGTAAATAAAAAAAGCAGGCTGGCAGCCTGCTAAAAATTCGATGATTAGTTTTCAAATTTTTCGTGATTTTTATCGTAAAAATCAATCAATCCGAGAGCGGTTTCAAATGAAATATTCTTCACTTTAGCACGTCCTTGAGCAAGAGCAATGATAGACATTTCACGAGCGTTCGTTTCTTTACTGATGCGATAACCCGTGATTTTTTTATCACGAACCCAGCTAACAACTGATTCTACTTTTTCAAAGTTAGATTTAGCCATTTCCTTCTCCTATTTATTATTTCTAACTAAACATTTTAAATGTTTTTATTTGTTTTGTCAATGGAAAAGACAACTTATTTTGACGAATAAAATAATTCAGAATATTCTTTATTTTGCTTTAAGAGCTGATAAAATTTGCGTTCGGATACTTTCTACTCCGTCAGGATTGGCTGGTAAGAAAATTGTATTATTTCCCTTATTATCTGCAAAATTATTCAATGTATCAAGATATTGGTTGGTTAAAAGAATTGACATGATTTGTTCTTCTTTCAATTCAACATTTGCACCTTTTAACTCTTTGATAGAATCTGCCAAGCCATCCACAATCGCTTTACGCTGTTCTGCAATCCCAACACCATGAAGACGATCTTTTTCTGCTTCTGCTTCTGCAGCAGTGACAATTTTAATTTTATCGGCTTCAGCTAATTCTTGAGCAGCGACACGTTTCCGTTGAGCAGCGTTGATTTCGTTCATTGATTGTTTAACCTCTGCATCTGGCTCAACTTTTGTAATCAAGGTTTTTACGATAATATAACCATAAGTAGACATTTCTTCTGCTACTTGCTTTTGTACTTCAAGTGCGATTTCATCTTTCTTTTCAAACAATTCGTCCAATGTCAATTTAGGAACAGATGACCGCAAGGCATCTTCAATATAAGACTTAATTTGAGCTTCTGGACGAATCAATTTATAGTAAGCATCTGTTACGTTATTTTCATTCACACGATATTGCGTTGCAACATTCATCATGACAAATACATTATCTTGTGTCTTCGTTTCGACAACAATCTCACTTTGCAACAGGCGTAATTGCACACGCGCTGCGATATGATCAATGCCAAATGGCAAGCGCAAATGAATTCCGCTATTACTAAGTTTTTGATATCTACCAAAGCGCTCTATAATTGCTACAGACTGTTGACGAACAACATATAAGGAACTAAAAAGAATAACAATCAGTACGATAACAATAATTGGCAATACTAAAAATAACATGATATGAAACTCCTATCTTCTTTTTCAAGATTATAGCATACTTAAACGTGTTTATCAAACAAAAGCGATAAAAACTAGTTAAGTTATTATATTAAATTTCTCTGCATCCATATCTCACAAAAACTTATTTATATCCAACCATTTTCTTGAGCAATTCGAACTGCTTCCAAACGATTTTCTGCTGTTAATTTCGTTAGAATACTCGACATATAATTGCGAATGGTACCATTTGATAGATAAAGCTTTTGCGCAATTTCTTTACTAGATAAGCCTCTTGCTGTTGCTTGCAAAACTAAAATTTCTTGATTGGACAGGGGATTCTTACTTGTCATCATGACTTCCATCAACTCAGGAGAATATTCTTTTTTTCCGGCTAATACTGTTTGAATCGTTTTCATAAGGTCAGCTATGCTACGTTCTTTTAAAACATAAGCATCTACATTAGACTTTACAGCACGTTCAAAATAGCCCGGACGTTTAAACGTGGTGACAATGATAACTTTAACAACTGATTGCTGCTCCTTAACCCATTCTAAAACATCTAAACCTGTTTTTTCTGGCATTTCCACATCTAAAATAGCAACATCAATATTTTGGGATTGGAGAAGATCCAGTGCTTCCTGACCATTAGAAGCCTGATGAACCATTTCGACATCTGGCTGCATTTCTAGTAATTGGCACAAAGCATCCCGTAACATACTTTGATCTTCGGCTACTAATAATTTCATCTGTATCCCTCCATTGGCAAATGTACTCGAATCTTAGTTGGCTGTTTATAATTTAAAATCTCTACTTGTCCAGACAAAGCTTCTACACGCTCCTGAACCGAATGTAATTCTTTTCCTGTGACAGTTTTGAAACCTTTCCCATTATCCTCAACATCAGCAATTAAGCATTTGTCTTCAGAATATAAACGAATTTTACAATGACTTGCTTGAGCATGTTTGATGATATTCGTCGCCAATTCTAGTAAAACCATACTTAAGCTTGATTGCATAGTTGGTGCAATACTAGCTATATTGAGTTGATTCAGTACTTGTACTTGAATCCCACTCATTTCTAACATCACTTGAATCGTCACCAATTCATCATCTAACGTTCGTGTTTTGAGATTATCAATAATTCGTCGTACATCCGCCATAGATTGCTTGCTAATTTCATGCACTTCTTGCAATTCTTTGCCAGCTTTCTCATAAGCTTTCATTTGAAGAAACTGTTGCGCCAATTCTGTCTTGATACTGAGCATAGCAAAGGTGTGCCCTAGACTATCATGTAAGTCTCGACCAATCCGATTACGCTCATTTTCTGCTAGAAAAAGATTCAGCTGGGCATTTTGTTTGACCTTTTCTTCCTTGATCCGCTCTGTCATTTGAATCCGATGGAGACCAAAGGTCAAGCCATCCGAAAAGAGAAAGGTTACAACAAAGAAGAGTAGCTCTGCTGGACCAACATTACCCACCAAGTAATTAGTCATCACAATAATAGGCTGCAAGGCGATAAAGGTTAAAAAACGCCAGGATTTAAAAGAAATATCATCTAGTTCGTAAATAAGCAGATTAGATAGATAAAAAATGTACCAAGTAAACCCTCCATTTAACCAGACAGAACCATAATATATGTAAGCTACCAAGAACCACCAAGAAAAAAACTGGATAAGGCGATGGTTACTTAACAAGACCGCATAGTAAGACACAACAAAAGTAGCTGTCCAGAGCAAGAGGAAAAGCGGGTATTCCCCGCTAATCACTCCCGCCACTGGAAAGATGATAAAGACCAGCGCAATATGAAACATATAGTGGACTTGTTTAAATTTTTCCCACATGGTTTTATTTTACCTCAATTCGATTTTTGAGTTGCAACACAAGAATGCTAACCAAAACCGTATAAATCAGAACAATCAAAGCGGCCTTACCATTGAATTGATGGTGTTCTAGATAAGAAGACACGACCTGCATCAGTTGATAACTTGGCGTCAGCTTACCGATGGATTGGAGCCATTTTGGGAACATGGTCAGAGGGAACCATAGCCCGCCCAGAACAGCCAGTGCCATATAGACGATATTGCCTACTACAGACATGAGCTGAGCACTTGGCAAGAGGCTAACCAATACACCCATGGCAATAAAGACCATACTTCCCACCAGAAGTATCAAGGCAATAACGAGCCAGTCCACCATTGGCAGATCAACACCGCGTACAAAATGCCCGACTGAAAAGACCACGATAATGGAAAGCATGAAAGTCAACAGCGTACTACAGAGTTTTGATATATAGTATTTTACCATAGAAATCGGCGAGTGCTGAATCATTTTTTGCCAGTTATTATTTTTATCAGACTGCAAAGTGCTTGGAATACTAAAGAAGGCGCTAGACATGATACTAAAAACAGTCATTGAAAAGAGATATGCCTGAAGTACACTAGCTGGTGCATTCCCCGACATCATACCAGAAAATATTAAGTAAAAAACACTGGGTAAGCCGATAGACAGTAAATAATAAGCTGCTTGTCGCTTCATCAAAATTAACTCAATCTTCATTAAACTAGTCATATATTTCATGATAGATCTCCTTTTACTCTTGCGTTGTCTCAAAAATACTATCCAACAACGTTCGGTTGCGTACTTCAATTTCCTCAATCGTACAGCCATTATGGATCAAGACTTGCCATACTTTACTGGCCTCTTTAGTTGCAAAGGACAGAGCACTTTGCTTGATTTCGATTTCGGTTGCTTCAGGTAAGTTTTCTACAATAGCTCGGTAAGAAAGTGGAATAGTGAAGTGTTTTTCCTGTTCCTCACTACGCATGGCATACGGCGTCGTATCTCGGATTAGTTCTCCCTTATGTAGCACCAAAATACGATCCGCTGTATGCTCCACTTCTTCGATATAGTGAGAAGAATAAACAATAGTCACACCATTTTTCTTTAGTTCATCCACAACTTCCCAAAAATGCTGTCTTGTAGAAGTATCCATAGCAGAAGTTGGTTCATCTAAAAAGAGTATCTTCGGACGCCCGATAAGAGCTAAAACAAAAGAAAGTAACCGTTTTTGTCCACCAGATAATTTACTGGCCAACTGTTCTTTTTGTTTATCCGTAAATTTCAACAGAACATCAATTTCCTGATTGCTCAGACTATTTAGGTAAATACTTTGGAAAAAGTTTAATAGTTCATTTACCTTCAAGTCTGCCACGACTGTGTTTTCTTGTGGCAAAATAGCAACTACCTGTTTCAATTGATTATTTGTCGGCTGCAAACTCTGAATCCTGACCTGTCCACCTGTAAGAAACTTATCGCCCAACAAGCAATCCATTAATGTCGTTTTCCCAGCCCCATTTGGACCAATCAACGCCACACATTCTCCATCGTTAATTGTAAAAGAAATATTTTTCAAAATTTCTTTCCCACGAATCTCTTTGGACAAATCCTTTACTTCAATCAAATTCATCTTTTTCCTCCTTGATAAGTACATACATAAAGACTGAGCAACCAAGATTGCAAAGACACTCCAAAAATAGTGTAAAATACCAGCGGTCCTATCTTGATTGGAAATCCTACTTCCAAAGAACAAGCCGTACAGAATACTCGTTATCAGTCTTCATCAAGATATTACATTATAATGACCAATTCTCATTGATTGCTGAATCACTAAAATATAGAGAGCTGAACATCATTATCATAAGCAACAAAAGAATCAAACATCTTTTTCATAAACCAGCTGCCTTTCCTTTTGATAATTCTATTATATATTTTGTCAAAAATTCCAACTAGATGATTTTGTCATCGTTTCGCATGACAAATGTCACAAAAAAGGCGACTCGGTTGAGTCGCTTTTCAATGATTCTTTGATTTTATTCAACACTAAAAAGATATGGATAAACTGGTTGTCCACCTTTATGGATTTCCACTTCTACATCTTCAAATTTTTCAGTAATATCTTGTGCTAATTCATTTGCCAAATCTTCACTTCCATCTTCACCGATGTAAATCGTCACAATTTCGCTGTCTATATCTAACATTTTACTGAATGTTTCATTCAATGTTGTCAACATATCCGGATTAGACACAACAATTTTTCCATCTACCATACCAAGATTATCGTTTTCATGAATTTCCAATCCATCAATCGTTGTATCGCGAACAGCTGTTGTCACACTACCACTTATCACATCCGTAAGAGCAGCCGTCATTCGGTCATGATTTTCCTCAATAGATTTACTTGAATCAAAAGCCAATAGGCTTGTTAAACCTTGCGGAATCGTTCTTGTTTCTATTACTGCAGCAGGTTGTTCAATTACCTCAGCTGCCGATTGTGCCGCCATGAAAATATTCTTATTGTTTGGCAAGATAATGATATGGCGAGCATTGACCTGTTCAACTGCCTTAATAAAATCTTCTGTTGAAGGATTCATCGTTTGACCACCGGAGATGATGTAGTCTACTCCTTGTGCCTTAAAGATTTCTGCCAAACCTTCACCAGCCACAACTGCAATAACAGCATACTCCTTTTCTTCAGCAGTTTGCTTGTTCTCACGCTCTTCCTTTTCAACTTGTGCATCATGTTGATTGCGCATATTATCTACTTTGACTTTGACAAGGCTTCCATATTTCAAGCCTTCCTGCATGACTAAACCTGGATCTTCCGTGTGGACATGAACCTTTACAATTTCGTCATCATTGACGACAAGGAGTGAGTCCCCCAATTCATTCAAATAATTGCGAAATTCATCATAATCAAATTCTTTTACATACGTTGGACCTTTTTTCAAAGCCACCATGATTTCAGTACAATAACCGAATTTGATGTCTTCTGTTGCCACATGACTCGCTACTGACTTATGATGCTCTGCATTAATCATTTCCGTCATTGTTGCAGGCGTTGCCTGAAACTCTTCGGATGCAATGTATTCACCTGTCAAGGCTGCCAAAAAGCCTTCATAGATGAACACCAAACCTTGACCACCAGAGTCCACAACTCCCACTTCCTTTAAGACCGGAAGCATATCTGGTGTCTTCGCAAGAGCTATCTTAGCACTCTCAAGAGCAGCCTTCATCACCTCAACAGCATCGTCTGTTTCTTCTGCTTTTTTTCTAGCACCGATTGCAGCCCCGCGAGAAACAGTTAAAATCGTTCCTTCAACAGGCTTCATCACAGCTTTGTAGGCCACTTCAACTCCAGACTGAAAAGCAAGAGCTAAATCTTGTCCTGTTAATTCTTCCTTTTCTTTCACACTTTGAGAGAAACCACGGAAAAGCTGTGAAGTAATAACACCAGAATTCCCACGCGCCCCCATCAAGAGACCTTTAGCAAAAATTCCAGCCACTTCACCAACAGTAGAAGCAGATTTATCTGCAACTTCCTTTGCTCCATTTTCAATGGTCATTCCCATATTGGTACCTGTGTCACCATCCGGCACAGGAAAAACATTTAAAGAATTGACATATTCAGCCTGTTTATTCAAACGAGTAGATGCAGACTGCACCATTTCTTGAAATAAACTAGTAGTAATATTTGACACGATTATTCTCCTACAACTTTAATATTTTGGATATAGACATTTACTGTTTCAGCAGTAATTCCAAGCTGATTCTCAAGACTGAATTTCACACGCTCTTGAATATTTTTAGACACTTCACTTATCTTAGTACCATAGCTCAAAACTGTATACACATCAACAGCAATGCTTCCTTCTTCCGTTGTTTTTACTACAACACCTTTTGCATAATTTTCTTTGCCCAACAAAGCTTGGAAATTATCCTTAATGGCATTTTTACTGGCCATTCCGACTACACCAAAAATTTCAGTTGCCGCTCCGCCAACGATTGTCGCAATAACATCATCTGTCAGCTCGATTTGACCATCTTTTGTATTGATTTTTACAGTCATAATTTCTACCTCAAAAGTATTTTATAGTTTATTTTACCATATTTTACGCGGACTGTACAAGAGAGAGTACATCATTAAAAAGGATTCAATCAATATGGAATGTTTCTTTTACTTATCTTAAAACAAACATATCCGTAATCCGCTTTCTTATGCAAAAGAAAATGAACCTCTCAAAGGTCCATCCTTTCGTTAATTAAACGCGTTCAACTTTGCCAGATTTAAGGGCACGTGCTGAAGCCCAAACTTTCTTAGGTTTACCATCAACTAAGATTGTCACCTTTTGAAGATTTGGTTTCACAGTACGTTTTGTTTGGTTCATTGCGTGAGAGCGGTTGTTTCCTGATACAGTTTTACGACCTGTAAAGTAACATACTTTTGCCATTTATACTTGTCCTCCTGATTAGTTTCACGGGCTTTATACCACATACCGTAAAATTTTATCACAATTTTTAAGATTTTGCAAGACTATTTTTCTTATATTTCAAAATTCAAGTAGATCAATGACTTTCTTAAATTTTAAACATAAATAATTCCTAAGCGACCAAAAGATACATCTCCTTTTACATAAAGAGTCTTATCTTTCTCATTGATATTACGGGGATTCGTCACTGTACCAAAAGCATTATCCACATCTAACTCTACACGCCAATTACTTGGTACATATAATGTAGCATTCCCAAAAGATACATCAATATCAAAAGTTGCAGAGTCTCCTTTAATGATAGCATTGTCAAAATAAACCGTAGCATTCCCAAAAGCACAATCTAGTGTTTCATAAGTAAAATCATCCGAATGGATATAGCGTGTACCACTTCCAAAATTGATGTCTCCATTTATGACACGACGAGCATTTTGACCATGATAAATACCCCAAATTCGTTTTGGTTTGAAAATCAATCCAATACCAATAGAAGCCAAAATCCCTGCTAGGAAAATCGTTCCAGATGAGATAGGCAAAAAGTGATAGCTGCTATTTGCAACGATTAAGGAAATAATGGCTAAAATAATCCCGCCAGATAAATTTCCTCTCCAAAAATTTTCAATTGCAAAGTAAGCAAATCCAAGCACAATAAGTAGTGGCCAAAAATTGAAGCGAATAGATGGTATACCAAAATTCCCTTGCAACAGTATCCAACCAGCCAGTACTAAAAGCCCTACTCCAAATAATGTTTTTCTCATAATATTTACCTCATTTCACCTAATTTTTCTTTTAAGAATTGAAAATAATGCCTAGATACATGTACTTGCTTATGGGTATCATAAAAGCGAATACTGCTCGTTCCTGAAAAAGACTTTTCTAATGAATAAATTGCTTTAATATTCGTAATCGTTGATTTAGAAATACGACAGAAATACCGCGGCAAACATTCTTCTAGCTCATACAATTTCAGTTTGACTTCATAAGCATTATTTCGAGCATGCGCAAAAATTTTATTTCCATCCGTTTCAAAGAAGAGGATATCTGCTAAATCAACATAATATTCACTCGTATCTTTGTAAAAAAGTATAGATGGCTTGGCAACTTCTTCCAGAGAACGTTGAATGCGCTCTATCTGTTCATCAAAGCGAGGTGCCTTAATGACAATTTCTGCTTCTTCCAGATTCGAATCTAACTCTACTCGAATTTTCATAAACGCTCCCCTCGCTTTTCTTTATTTTATTATAACAATTGTCACATGAAATTCAAGCGATTTTCAGTAAGTGGTTCATTTGGATAGGTAAGTGGTCGTGAAATCTGAATAACTTACTTGTTTTTCATGAGCTGACCAGATTATAGCCCCTTTTTACGTACTGTATAAACAACAAAAAAGCCTTCAATTCAATGAAGACCTTCAATGATGCCGATTATAGGGCTTGAACCTACGACCTACGCGTTACGAGTGCGTTGCTCTACCAACTGAGCTAAATCGGCGAAATAAACGTATAAATCTATTCTAGCATGCAAATTTGATTTGTCAAGAGGAAAAGAAAAAATAATGAATCCTATACTACATCACAAACAACTCAAGTCAAAAGAAAATCCCGCCAAAGCGAGATTTTCTTTTTTATTTGGTAAGCTTAATTAAGCTTTACCTTCTGAACCGAATACGTCGATACGTTCTTCAACAGCTTCTGTAATTGCTTCGAAACCTGGTTTCAAGAATTTACGTGGGTCAAAGAGTTTCTTCTTATCGTATTCTGCTTCGTTTGCTTCGTATTCAGCAGCAAATTTACGAGTAGCTTTAGCAAAAGCAATTTGACATTCAGTATTTACGTTAACTTTTGCCACACCCAATTTGATAGCTGCTTGGATTTGGTCATCAGGAATACCTGAGCCACCATGCAATACGATTGGGAAGCCCGGAACAGCTTCTGTCAATTTTTGCAAGTGATCAAGGTGAAGACCTTTCCAGTTAGCTGGATATGGTCCGTGAATGTTCCCAATACCTGCTGCAAGGAAGTCAATTCCAGTTTCAACCATTGCTTTTGCATCTTCGATTGGAGCCAATTCACCGTCACCGATGATACCGTCTTCTTCGCCACCGATTGTGCCAACTTCAGCTTCCACTGATACTCCATTTGCATGCGCAAATTCAACCACTTTACGAGCTTTTTCAAGGTTTTCTTCAACTGGAAGATGAGAACCATCAAACATAACTGAAGTGTAACCAACTTTGATACATTCAAGTGCATCTTCATAATGACCATGGTCAAGGTGAATAGCAACTGGTACAGTAATTCCCATTGATTCTACAAGGCTTTCAATGAGGAGTTTACATACTTTATAACCACCCATATATTTAGCAGCACCCATAGAAGTTTGGATAAGAACTGGAGCTTTTTTAGCTTCTGCTGCACGCAAGATAGCTTGAGTCCACTCAAGGTTGTTTGTATTAAATCCACCAACTGCATAACCATTGTCACGAGCTGCTTGGACAAATTTTTCTGCTGAAACGATTGCCATTAGTATTAGGCCTCCTATTTATTTTTATGGGTTTCCCCACTTACATTGTTTATTTTATCACTTTTCAGGAAAAAATACCAGCATTTCCTAATCTTTTAAGCGTTTTCTCATATAAAACAATTTTCTCATTCTCATATTTCAAAATGGCAAAACAAAAAAACCGACCGAAGCCAGCCTATCTGATGCGGAGAGAGGGACTTGAACCCTCACGACCTAAAGCGGTCACAGGATCCTTAGTCCTGCGCGTCTGCCAATTCCGCCATCCCCGCGATTGAGTACTTTATTAGTATAACAAGATAGAACCACCTTGTCAAGAAATTTTTTTGAAAAAATGGAACTGTCAGTAAACAATCCGAAACATGCATTTTAAGCAGTATCGTTTCAAAACAGCTCTTTTCGTACAAAAAAGAAACTTCTATGAAACTTATCGTTCATAGAAATTTCTTGTACCCGTTTTATTTTACATGATTTTCATAATCATCTTGTGCTTTTTGATTAGACGCTTCTTTTTCTTTCAGCCATTTCTTTTTAGCACTTTCGTATTCTTTAGTCGTCACAATTTTATCTTGTAATTTAACATATTTAAAGTAGTTACTTGAACCACCTTTAATCCCTACCAGAGAGTAAGAACGACTAAACGGAACAGTCTTTGTCACAGACGGCGTCCCTCCAAGAGAGAGATTGGGCATTGTCAAAGCACTATCAATCAACCACGCTTGTGCTTCAGCATATTTTTCATAACGCTTCGTCTCATTGGTTTCAGCATTTGCTTCCTCAAGCATTGTAGTATAGGTATCCAAACCAACAGCCTTTATCTTAGCATTCTCTTGACCTGGTTCTAAGCCAAAGTTCTGCAAACTACCACCATTTTTAGTATTCAAGGTATCTAGATAAGTGGATGGATCTTGATAGTCTCCTGACCAACCGCCATTGTACAAATCATAATCTTTTTGAGCGGCAGTATTGGCAAAATAACTGATATTGTTCAGTTCATCTGAGCTCATCTGCTGAATATCAATCACAACATTATCGGCTCCTAAGACAGACTCAACAGATTGTTTCATAGAACTTTCCCACTGAACACCGATTTTACTAGTTTGATCAGCTGGTACGTCTAAGTGAATGGGAAATTGAACACCTTTGGCTTGCAATTCTGCTTTTGCCTGAGCAAATTTAGCTTTTGCTTTTTCTGGATTGTAGTAAGCATCTTGCGCATCAGTCAGATTCATATTAGACCATTCTGAACCATAATTTACTAACTTAGAGGATACCACATCGCCAAAAGTCTTATCTCCAATGGAAACAAATGTTGGTGGCACGAGCGTGTTCCGCAACACCTTTGCTGCACCATCTTTCCCATTACTTTGTGCACCGTAAGAAGTGCGGTTATAAGCAAAGTTGATAGCTTGACGAAAGGCTTTGTTTAGTACCGCTTCTTGCGTTGAAGATTTTTGAGCATCTGTTTTCTTAGATGTGTGATTGTAAGACTGACGATTTAAGTTAAAATTGTAATAATAACTAGTTGCATCTTGTAAACTATAGATGATATTGTTGGCATATTGTTTCTTGACAGAAGCAAAACTTGAACTATTTGGATAGAGACGAGCCGCACTATAGGCGCCATCTGTGAAGTTTCGGATAAGCGCTTCTTGGTCTGATCCATCATAATAAGTCAATTTGATATTGTCCAAGTGAACATTCTTTTTATCATAGTAATGAGGATTTTTAGCAAATTCCATAGAGGATTTAGCCGTCAAAGACTTCAGCAGATATGGACCGTTGTAAAGAATGCTACTCGGTTTCACAGAACCAAAATTCTTTCCTTGCGATTTCAAAAAGTCCGCATTTACTGGAAAGAGAATATTATTAGTTGTTTTTGAATTCCAATAAGGTTCCGTACGCCTTAAAGTATACTGTACTGTATAATCATCTATAGCTTTCACACCAACTGTTGAAAAATCTTTTGTCTCCCCTTTGATATACGCATCTAATCCTTTGACAGAATCTTGCACAAGGTAAAGGGCTTCAGATTTATTATCTGCAGCATATTTCAAACCTGTCACAAAGTCTTGTGCTTTTACACCTGCGTACTCTTCACCTTCTGATGTGTACCATTTTGCGTCTTTACGTAATTTATAGGTATAGGTCAAACCATCTTTGGAGACTGTCCATGACTTAGCGAGTGCTGGAACTAAGTTTCCGTATCGGTCATTTTCTAATAATCCATCAACTAAATTGGTCACAACATCTGAAGTTGTCGCACGATTAGCCATCAGATAATTCAACGTGTCTGGATCTTGTGTATACACATATGAGTATGTTGACGTATTAGAAGTTGACTTGCCACAACCTGCTAATAAGATTCCAGTGCTTAGCACAACTCCCGTTGCGATAATCCATTTTGATGATTTCATAGATAAACCTCCTCTAATATCACATTTAATTACATCGCATATTATGCCAAAATAGTTTTAAAAAGTAAAAATCATTTTTAAACATAAAATATTATCCATTTAAATAATAGTCATTTGTTGGGTTATACAATCAAAATAGTTTTAATTATGCATAAAGAATCAAAAATTACAAATTCCGCTATCTAGACTAAGTTGAATAAACATTCTTTTTAAGTTAAAAAAATAAGATACTCTACTTTATTAAAACAGCAACCGCTACCCTCCTTTGACTAAATATTGAACCTATTATACACTTTTTTTATATAAATACAAGATAAATTATGAATTTTTAGAAAATTTTTCAGATATTATATAAAAAACTCATTTTAAAGTACTTTAAAATGAGTCGCTTCTCTTATAAATATAAAATCGCAAGTGTTAGTAAACTAGCTATAAGACCGATTCCCCAGAAAAAGAAATCAACTTTCCATTCGCTCCAAGCTTGACCATGACCTGACAAACCACCTAGTTCAAAATGGTGGTGAACTGGTGTCATCCGAAAAATCCGTTTGCCTCCAGTCAATTTGAAATAAGAAACCTGCATCATAACTGAAGTTGTCTCAAAGACATAGACAATCCCAATGATAAGAAGCGTCCATTCTTGGTGAAGCGCTATCGAAATTGCTGCTAACATGCCACCAAGAGCCAAACTTCCTACATCCCCCATAAAAATCTTGGCTGGTTTATGATTGAAAATAAAGAATGCAAGCAGACCACCAATCATACTCAAAATAACAATTAAAATATCTAAACGATGTTGAACTGTCGCAATGACTGCATAAGCTACTAAACTGATTGTAACAGAAATACTGGCCAATCCATCAATGCCATCTGTCAAATTGACTGCGTTGGAAAAGCCAACCAACCAAAAGAGAGTAAAAGCAATATAAAGATAGCCTAAATGAAGTGAGAAACCAAAAACATTGAGTAAATCTCCCCCACCGTGGGTATCAAAAAAGAAGTAAAAAACAATGCCACCGATAATTTGAAGAGCTAGTTTCTGCTTGGGATTTAAACCTTCATTTATTTTACGAAAAACCTTTAAAAAATCATCTAAGAAACCAACGATACCATACAAAACCAGAATAAATAGTATCATCAAGGCAGCACTTGAAAGTTCTTTAGAAATGAGAGCTGTCACAAAACTAGATAACACAGAAGCTAGCAAAAACACAGTTCCTCCCATAGTAGGAGTTCCAGCTTTTGCTTGGTGTTGTTTCACATCTTCGTGCATTTGTTGGCCGGAAATATGGGCTTTGTGATAAAAACGAATAAAAGCAGGTATTCCAACTAAAGTTAGAATAAAAGTCACAATACCTGCAATGATAGCTTGTAACATGCTAATCTCCTAATGTAATTGTTATTTCTTTTATTTTTTTGAGCGATGCGTTGGTCCTGACACTTTGAGCTACAACTTTTGAGCCTTTACCTTTGACATGGACTTTTATGCCTAACCAATCACCAAATGTTTCAGCATTTTTCTTCGTCCAACCATACATATCAGGCATTTCTGTAAAATCATCTGTTAGGATAAGAATTTGCTGGTTGGACTTCAGCTCTTCATCTGCTTTCGCGGAAACTTTCTTAATATTTTTACCGGTTCCCAAAACAATAGGTTGCACAAGATTGCGTCGTAATTCATCAGCCAAATCACCAGGACTAGTATTCTTAGCGGAGGGCATTTTATAAGTCAATTCTTTTGAAACAGATTTTAGAACAGGAGATTGTGTCGTCAAGTTCAGCGTATCTTTCATCGCTGCAGCCTCTTCCAATACAGGGTTAACAACTTCTTTCCAGAAAATGGGTTGGAAAGATTCCGAAGGTTGCTTCAGAGTTACATACATGATAAAATCGGGATTTTCAGCTGGTGTCATAGCCACAACAGAATAGATGTAATCATTTTCACCTGTTAGATAACCACTACCATTTTCACCTGCAATCTGCGCTGTACCTGATTTAACCGCCACATTTTGGTTAGGCACTCTGATAATTGGACCACCTTCTGCCTTGCTATACAAGGTTCCGTAAACAGGATCTGTACCGACAGTTACCATATAATCTCTCGTTGTCTTAGCAGCCTCTTTTGAAACAGGACGCCCAACAATCTCTGTAGAACTCTTGCGTGCACGACCACTTTTTGAATCGTAGATAGCACTAATGAATTTTGGTTCAACCATTACGCCATCATTGGCTATGGAAGAAAAAGCCCGTAACATTTGTACTTGCGTAACTGAAATTCCCTGACCAAAGGCACTCATTGCATAGGTTACGATATTATCTGCCGGAAGACCACCGTAATCTTCATAATTCATTCCAAAACGCGTGGGTAATCCAAATTTAAATTTGCTAAGGTAGTCTAGCCATTTTTCATCTCCCATTTTCTTTTCAAGAGAAGCCATTCCCACATTACTAGAAAGGGCAAAACCTTGGGCATATGTTAGTGTTTGCCCTTCAGAAAGCCCCATATTGACAAGCCAGTCACGAATCGTCACATCTGCAATTTGCAGCCCACTATTATTATAGGTTTCGTTTGCTGGAAAAGTCTTGTTATCTATCGCCGCAGCAAGTGTCATGACTTTCATCGTTGAGCCCGGTTCATATTGATTTTGATAGAGAGCACTGGACCAAGCGAAGTCTTTTGTCAGATCTTGCTTCGTATCAGCATCAAAGCTTGGACGCTGTGTCGTTGCAAGAATTTCCCCAGTTTTTGCACTGACTAATGTGGCACTGGCATAAGTTCCCTTAGCTTTTTCTACAAACGCATTCATCCGCGTTTCAAGGAAAGACTGTAAGTCTGAGGATAAGGTTGTATAAATATCTTTTCCATCTTGTGTTTTCTTTGAAACCTTGTCAGATCCTGGTACTATATTTCCGTTTTTATCTTTTTCATAGGTGATGACTCCATTTGTTCCGGCTAATGTCTTATTTAAAGCAGCTTCTAAACCTGTCGTACCAACAAGCGTTTTGCTACCATCTTTATTTTCTTGAAGTTGCGCTAATCCAATAAACACTGAAGCAAAATTCCCATTTTTATAACTTCTATTTGGACTAGTTGTAAAATCAACTCCTTTTATTTTTGCCTTTTTCAATTCCTCACGAATGGTATTCATATTACTATAACTGATTCCATTTCCTTGGGAACCAAATGAAACTTGCTGTAATTTTTTTCGAGATAATTGCTTTTTGACGTAATCCTTCTCCATGCCGAGATGCTTATTAAACACTTCAGCTACTTTGTCATATTGAGATTCTTCTACGTAAAGAATTTCTCCAGTTGCTGACTTATAGTTTTTATCAATAACCGCATAAACATTATAGGAAGTTGCGTCTTCAGCTATTGGAAGACCATTGCGATCATAAATCGTTCCACGCTTTGCGGGTACAATCCTTGTCACCTGATGCACCAGACTTGCTTGTTTAGCCAAGTTCACACCAAACTTTTTTCCAGTTCCAATGATAATTGCAAAATTGATCAAGAAAACAAAAAAGACAAAAACCGTCAAAACGCTTAGGTTTTTCCCCACTCGTCTACGGTTATAGTTAGGATTTCTCCGATTTTTCAAAGCATGGTTTAAAATCTGTCTTTTGAGTCCATTCATGCTTTATTCCGCCGTTCTGATATTTTCATTATTTTGGGTCATTTCCTGTGAACTTGCTAATTTTGACAAACGTTCACTACGAATCAATTCGTTTACTTCTTGTTTAGCATCATCTAGTTCTGTGCGCTTTGCTTCAATTTTTGAATTGACAGTCGTTAAATCACGTTGCACCTGCAATAATTTTGTTTGCATAAAGACAACACTGGTTGCTAAGATAACCGCTGTCAAGACTATCGCTCCATAAAATGCTTTCTCAACACGAGAAAATTTTTGAATTCGTGCCTGAAGTATCTGGCCAGTTGTTCTTGTTCTAGTTGCCATCTCAATCCTCACTTATGTACTTTTTGCGCCACACGCAGCTTAGCTGAATGGGCTCGATTATTTTGATCTAATTCTTCTTGACTTGGTAAAATGGGTTTCCGAGTGACCAACTTCATTTTAGGCTGTAATTCCTCTGGAATAAACGGCAACCCTTTCGGTACTTCTACTGTTGAGGCTACTTTAAAAAGCTGCTTGGTCAAGCGATCCTCCAACGAATGAAACGTAATCACCGAAATACGCCCATCAACCGTCAACAAGTCCATCGCTTGTTGAATGGACTCATCTGCCGCTCCCAACTCATCATTAACTTCGATGCGAATGGCTTGAAAAATCTGTTTAGCAGGGTGCCCCTTTTTTTTCAATTCCTTGGCAGGCTTAGCAGATTTGATAATCTCTGCTAACTCCGTAGTAGTCTCAATCGGTTTCTTTTCACGCATTTGCTCAATTTTCCGAGCAATTTGCTTTGAAAATTTATCTTCTCCATACTTGAAGAAAATCCGCACCAAATCGTGATAGCTGTATTGATTGACTACTGCATAAGCCGTCAACTTTGCATCCTGATTCATCCGCATGTCAAGCGGAGCATCCTGTTTATAGGAAAACCCACGCTTGCGCTCATCCAATTGCGGACTAGAAACCCCTAAATCATAACAAATGCCATCAATTTCTTCAACACCTAGTTCATGCAAACGTTCCTTTAAATGACGAAAATTATCATTGATAAAGGTCACCATTCCTCGCGCTACATAAAGCGCTAAGTGTTTTTGAGCATAATCAATAGCGGTCTGATCTTGATCAAAAGCATATAAATGACCGTTTTTTCCTAATTTACTCAAAAGATATTCGCTATGCCCTGCCCCACCTAATGTCGCATCAACATAGACTCCATCTGGTTTTACATTAAGCTGATCAATGGTTTCGTGTAGAAGAACTGTTACATGATGAAATTCATTTGTCATATCTTTACTATTATACCATAAAGATTTAAAAAATGAATTTCAGAATCATGTAAAGTTTTTTTGTAAATTATACTTGACATATTTACTTAGTTTCTTCTATAATAATATAATTATAAAAGTCAGTTATATTTAACATCAAACCAAGGATAAAAGCATGAATCGAGTAAAAGATTTCCGGAAAAAATTAGATCTCTCACAATTGGACCTTGCTAAAAAGATTGGCGTTTCGCGGCAGACAATTAACATGATTGAAAACAACAAATATAACCCAACACTAGAACTTTGCATTAGTTTAGCGCTAGCTTTGAAGACAGACCTAAACACACTTTTTTGGAACAAGTAAAAAATAGAAAGACTAAATTCAAATGAATCTTCAACAATACAAAAAAATTATCTTACCTCTTCTAGCTATTCTCCTTATCATTTCCTTCTACTTTTTCTTCACCTTGACAGATCCGATATTATTTTGGATAGATGTGGCAGTGATTGCTTGCTGCATCTTTCTCGGTCGAAAATTTTTGAAGAAGGATTAGACTTCTTGCGCCTTCCTTCTCGTTTTTTAAGCTGCTTTGTGGTAAAATAAAGTCATTATTCTATGAAGGAAGATAAGAATGTCACGTTTTTTATCAAGATTGTCTCCTGCGAGGCGTATTTTATTGAGTTTTGCCTTCGTTATTGTGGTGGGCTCTCTTCTTTTAGATCTGCCTTTCGTGCAGGTAGCAACTTCTAAAGCCAACTATTTCGACCATCTCTTCACGTCGGTTTCAATGGTCTGTGTGACCGGACTTTTTACGCAGTCTGTTGCAGATACTTACAATATTTGGGGACAGATTATCTGCATGCTTCTTATTCAAATCGGTGGTTTGGGGCTGATTAGCTTCATCGGGCTGATTTACGTCCGCTCCAATCAGAAACTCAGCCTTTCCAATCGGACCACTTTGCAAGAAAGTCTCAGTCAAAACGAAACAAATTCTATACGTGATTTTCTCCGCTCGATTTTTCTAATCACTTTTAGTATAGAAACTCTTGGAGCCTTGATTCTCAGTTTTCGTTTTATCCCTCTTTTAGGCTGGGGAAAGGGCGCTCTAACTTCCATTTTCCTTGCTATTTCTGCTTTTTGTAACGCCGGATTTGATAATTTAGGTAGTAATAGTTTACTAGCCTATCAAACAGATGCTCTGGTTAATTTAACTATTGCTGCTTTAATTATCATGGGTGGTTTAGGTTTTTCAGTTTGGTTCGACCTAAAAACAAATATTCAAACAAATGGTCGAAAAAGAAAACTACGTTTTCATACAAAATTAGTTCTAGCTTTGACTGCCATTATCTTAATAAGCGGAACCTGTTTGACACTCTTAACGGAATATCACAATGCAAACACAATTGGTCGGCTTCCTATGGGAAATAAACTCTTAGTTAGTTTCTTTCAAACCGTCACCATGCGGACAGCTGGATTTGCAACGATTGACTATACTCAAGCTCGTCCGGTGACACTACTTCTTTACATCATTCAAATGTTTCTAGGGGGTGCTCCTGGAGGAACAGCAGGCGGACTAAAAATTACCACTTTCTTAGTTGTATTAGCCTTTGCTCGAACAGAAATTCTTGGTTTGCCTAATACAAATTTCGGACACCATACCTTTTCTCCATCCACCATTCAAAAAGCTTTCAGTGTTTTGATTGTCTTTACAACAACCTTTATTTTGGGACTGACATTCTTAACATTGACTGCAGATAATGGGCATCGGTTCATCTATTTAATGTTTGAAGCGATGTCTGCTCTTGGAACGGTGGGAGTGACTGCAAATTTAACACCTACTTTAAATCATGCAGCTTTAACAGTTATCATGTTTTTGATGTTTATCGGACGGATTGGACCATTGACATTAATTGTCAGTCTCTCCAATCGAAAACCAAATAAAAAAGAAGCGATTAAGTTTGCCAATGCAAATATTATCGTTGGATAGGAAGGAATTTAATGGATAAACGAACAATTGGTATACTAGGGCTAGGAGTTTTCGGTCGCAGTATCATTAACACACTTTGCAAATACAACTGCGATATTATTGCAGTTGACGATCATGATGATGTCATCAATCATTTTGAACCAGTTTTGGCACGCGGAGTCGTAGGAGACATTACAGACTATGATTTGCTACAGGCAGCAGGAATTGATACTTGTGATACTGTAGTGGTCGCTACTGGGGATAATCTAGAATCCAGCGTCCTTGCCGTCATGCACTGTAAATCTTTAGGCGTTGAAAAAGTGATTGCTAAGGTAAAAAGCAAGACAACCCGAAAAGTGTTGCTAAAAGTCGGGGCTGATCGCTGCATCTCCCCTGAACGTGAAACTGGGATTTCACTTGCTAAAAATATCTTGCACCAAGCCACTACTGATGTGATTGAATTAGACAAAAATGTAGCCATTGTTGAATTTTATCCACCTCAATCCTGGATTGGTAAAAATTTAGCACAATTGAAACTTCGTCAAAACTATAATCTGAATATTATCGGTTTTCGAGAAAATCCTGATGGTGTACTTAATATTGATACACCACCTAGCTACATTTTTAAAGATAAAGAACTGTTAATGGCTGTCGTTGATAGTCAAACATTTGATCATTTTGAGGATATTACCAAATAGCCAAAAATCGCTGAGAATATTTCTCAGCGATTTTTATATCATTTCTGTTACGAATTTGGATCATCCAAACTTCTACCGTGCAGGCCTTTTTCTCGTTGGACTTGACGGAGCTTTTCTGGCGTGATGTCATTTCCTGCTTCATCTACAATCTTGATTCCTTCGATGTGGTGACGAACGCTACGACGATACCCTTCGATATATTCTTCCCGCAACTTAGCTTGCTCTACTTTCTCTTCGGGTGTTAAGCCAACTGTTTTCTTTTTCTTGGCAAGCTCATTGATTCGTGCAATTTTCTTTGAATCCATAAAATTCACCTCTTATCATTTCGTATTGATTTGGTTAAATTGTGCCACTTTTTTAGCTTTTGTTGTTAAAGAAGCTAAGAGCGCCAAACGATTTGCTCGAATAACTTCATCTTCTGCCATGACCATGGTGTTATCAAAGAAGGCATCAATGACCGGACTTAAAGCAAATAATTGTTCAATATTACCTGCAAGATCATCAGATAAAGTCAAGTGCTCGATTGCTGTATGAAGTTCTTTTTCCTCTTCATTTTCAAACAGACTTTCATTCACAACACTCACTGCTTCTGCTTTTTCTGCCAAATTAAAGACACGTGCCAAACTTTCAACTGCTGGTTTGAAAGAATTTTCTTGTGCTTTTTCTGCTAGAAGGGCCGCCACCTCGACCAAATCACGTACAACAAACGTCGAGCTGTTGAGCACAGCTGTTACGATATCTTTCGGAATATCATTATCCATCATTTTTTCAATACGCGCACGGAAGAAATCAAGTACCTGCTCTTTATTACTATATGTGAGACTATCAAACTGCAGCGCATAGAGTTGATCTACCAATTCATCTAAGGCAATGTGCCAACCAAATTTATCCAAAATGCGCACAACACCTTGTGTAGCCCTACGAAGAGCATAAGGGTCATTTGAACCACTTGGAATGAGTCCAACAGAGAAGAACGAAAGAATTGTGTCTATCTTGTCTGCAATAGCCAAAATTGCACCAACTTTTGTATCCGGTAATTCACCATCACTAGCAGTCGGGAGATAATGCTCTCGAATAGCTCTAGCTACTGCTGTGTTTTCTCCTGCAAGTAGAGCATATTTTTCTCCCATGATACCTTGCAATTCATCAAATTCTCCAACCATACCGGTCAATAAATCAAATTTGTAAATAGATGCGGCACGGGCTACATCTTTTGCTTCCCGAGTAGATAAGTGTGCTTTTTCTGCTAAAAGAGCTGCGATCTTTGCTGTTCGTTCCATGTGCTCCGCTAATGATCCAATTTTTTCATGGAAAGTTACATTTTTCAACTTGTCAACCAAGTCAGAAATAATCAATCGTTGATCTTCGCGCCAGAAAAATTCTGCATCTTCTAACCGAGCCACTAAAACTTTCTGATTTCCTTTAACAACATTTTCGAGGTGTTCTGCATTTCCGTTGCGTACCGATACGAAATATGGAAGAAGCTTGCCATTTTCATTGCGAACAACAAAATAACGTTGATTAACCTTCATAGACGTAACAAGGACTTCTTCTGGCACATCTAAGTAACGATCGTCAAAACGCCCAATAAAGGCGGTTGGATACTCAATCAAGTTCAGCACTTCATCTAGCAAATTTTCATCAATTTCCACATGAACATTGTGCATTCTCTCAATTTCTTTGATTTGATCCAAAATCATGTTTTCCCGTTCCATTGGACTTGCAATGACAAAAACTTCGCGCAGATCTTCTTCATAAGAATCTGCAGACTGAATCTTCACTTCATGACCTAGAAAACGATGACCCCGACTTGTCCGTCCACTTTCAATATCGAACAAATTCATCAAAAAAGATTCATCATCCAATAACACAGTGAGGGTATGAACAGGGCGAATATACTCAAACGTATTGGTACCCCAATGCATATTGACCGGAAAACTCAGAGAGGTTAAGACATCAGTTACTCCATCAATTAATTCTTCAACAGGTTTTCCGATTTCTTGTTTGGTCACATAGACATATTCCTCACCTTTTACTTCACGAAATGTGATATCTTCAACCGTCAAGCCTTTTCCACGAACAAAGCCTTGCGCAGCTTTCGTAAAATGACCATCTGCATCCAAAGCAATTTTCTTACTTGGTCCTTTGAAGTCTTCTGTTAGGTCTGTTTGCTTTTCACTTAGATTGGACACACGTACAGCCAAGCGACGAGGAGTGGAAAACATTTCAATCTTATCGAATGTCAAACGATTGTCTGTTAAAAAAGCTGCCATTTTATCACGCAATTGTTTCATGCTTGGTGTTACAACATAGGCAGGCATTTCTTCAAGCCCTAACTCAACCAATAAATTCTTCGTCATTTTTATTCCTCCTCAGCCAATAAATTCTTACGTGTTGCTTCGTCTAACAATGGATAGCCTAGCCGTCTGCGTTCCGCCACAAAGGTTTTAGCAACAATACGCGCTAAATTACGAATCCGAGCAATGTAACCCGCTCGCTCTGTCACAGAAACAGCTCCGCGAGCATCCAATAGATTAAAGGTGTGCGAACATTTTAAAACATAATCGTAAGCAGGGTGAACGAGATTATACTCTAAACAACGTTTAGCCTCAGCTTCAAAATGATCAAAATTAGCCAACAGCAAAGCTTGATCACTCACTTCAAAACTGTATTTTGAATGTTCAAATTCTGGTTGACGGAAAATTTCTCCGTACTTAACTCCATCTGCCCATTCAATATCATAAACAGAATCCACTTCTTGAATATAAGATGCCAAACGTTCTAAACCATAGGTAACTTCAGATGTAACTGGACTGGTAGATAAACCACCAACCTGTTGGAAATACGTAAACTGTGTAATCTCCATCCCATCAAGCCATACTTCCCAACCCAAACCTGCAGAACCAGTTGAAGGATTTTCCCAGTTGTCTTCGACAAAGCGAATATCGTGCTCTAGCGGGTTAATCCCTAACAATTCCAATGATTGTAAATACAACTCTTGAATGTTGCTAGGACTTGGTTTCATTACAACCTGAAACTGATGATGTTGGTAAAGGCGATTCGGATTTTCGCCGTAACGCCCATCTGCTGGACGTCGCGAAGGTTCGACATAAGCCGCATTCCATGGCTCAGGTCCAATGGCACGAAGAAAAGTATATGGGCTCATGGTTCCAGCACCTTTTTCATTATCATAGGCCTGCATGAGCATGCAGCCCTGTTCATTCCAAAACTGTTGCAACGTTAAAATAATTTCCTGAAAGGTTAATTTTTTAGACATTTATAACTCCTTATCCCTTATCATCAAAAAAAGTAGAACTGCATCGATACGACACCCTATACAGCTTTGCATAGGGGCGTCAAAACGCGGTTCCACCCTAGTTTATTACTTCATTGTTAATATGGCCTTAAGATAACATCAAGGACTAAAATTTACCGAAAGCTCCATCTTCATTTAGCTCTTATCTGGCTTCCACCATCCCAGACTCGCTAGCAAGTAATTGCATGAGACTTCTTTCATACAAAACATTATAGCAAGAAATAGGAAATTTGTAAAAGGAAAATATTTTCTTTTACGCACACTACACAAGAATTATATTTTCCAACCACATCCGAATTATCGCTTAAAGTTCTTTTAATTGCGGCAGATAATGCATTTGCCCGATTTAACAACACTTTTTATTTGCTTTCTTTTTTCCAATTTCATATTCTTCCCTCCCTTAGAATAAATTAACTATCTGTATCAAACTTCCAATGTTTTTCAAAATGAGCATCACAATTGTTATCTTTAAAAATTTGATAGAAAAGTTCCCTCATATCTTCTATTGTTTCAGTATATAACTCTGCAGATAAATCATCAATAGCGTGAGAATTCACATTAAATAATTTCAAATATTGCTCATTTCCCTGATAAAATATATCTTGACTAAAAGAATTAAATTTCATAAATGTTTCAATTATTCGTCTCATTGTATTTAACATTGATAACTTGTGACCACATTCATACAAATCTTTCAGTTCTATCCATAAGGCATCATAGCTTGTTTTAAAATCCTCTTTTTCACTTGTAATTTTAATGAATTCACGGTGCTCAATACGATAGAAATTAAATTTATCATATTTTGTTCTACCTCGGTCATCTTTAAAATTACCATGAGGCTGAACATTTAAATAGAAATGGACATTGTGAGTTAAAATTATCATGATGTCTCTATTAACATCAAATTTATTCCTATCTTTACTTTGATAAAGTCTCTGTAGTTCCCAAATAATTAAATATTGCATTGTATCATCATTTGAACTCATTGGATCATCAAAGACTATAATCTTATTATTCTGCCGAGACTCTTTGACCTCTTCCAAACGCTCAATGAAGTATAAAAATGCAATAACATTTTTTTCACCTGTTGATAGTTTTTTTACACTTCTGTATCGATTACCTTCTTTGATTCTATAATAACCAAGATTTTCATTGTCTACATGATCTAACTCCCAAGCAACTCTTAACCTAAGTTTTTTATTAATTCTCTCAATAGCCTGCTTTTCCGCTTTTGGTTTTAATTTATCAACCTGACTTCGATATTCAAGCAGAGCTTGCTCTAACTTTGTCTTCTCATCTTTTTTACTATTTAAAACAGAAAGTTTTTCGTTTCTATCTTTCTCCAAAGTATTCAGATTTCCAATCTCAACATCATATTTGAATTCCTCAAGTAATAGTTTAATTTCATGATATCGGAGTGAGTCTCTGGACTCCTTTTGTTTATTTTTTATATCTAAAACATTTTGATTATGTACTTCAATTAATCTGTTTAGCTCATCATAATTCACATTATCTGGCACAGATAACTCTAATTCTTCACTTTCCACAAAGAGGTTGCTCTCTTTCTGTTCTAGTGTTTTAAGCAATATTTCCAAATAGGATTTCTGCTCTGCCAGAGATCTTTTTATTTTCTCACACTCTTTTTCAGCATTTTCTATAAGATCTGGAAAAAATTCTTCTGTTTTTATCTTAACATTTGCTGTAATCTCACTTAATAAGTTAGCAATTTGTTCTTTACCAGATTTAATCCGATTTTGTAACTTCTTCACCTCATCTGCCGAAAAATAGCTTTCCAACTCTATCAGTACCTTATCCGAAACCTCATTCCCACAAAACGAGCATATTTTCTCTCCCTTATGGATTTCTAATCCTTCTTTAGCAAAATTAATTTTTCTTTGATTATCTAATCTATCAATAAATATTCGTTCAACAACTTTACTTGAAATAATTTCATTAACAGCTTTCAAATAATTTTCAAAATTAATTTTCTTCTCGCTAATAGAAGTAATTTCATTCGGAACGCTCTGCATTATATCCATATATAGTTTTATATCAGTTTTCTCTAAACGACAAGCATTTGTAATTTCTGATTCGAAAATATTTTTATTATAAGATTTTGGATTATCTACAATAATAGGTTCCGTTCTTAATGAAATAGTTCTCGCAGACTTTTTATAAAAATTTTGTATTTTCCTAGCTTGTTCATTAAATAATTTTGTTTTCTCAGAATACTCATCAAACAAAGTCGTTCCTTCATCCTCGCTTCTTTTTTTCCACAAGTTGTTTTTGAATTAAAGACAAGTCCTGCTCTGTTTTTATAATTTTGTCTTCTAACTCTTTTATTTCCGCCTCTTTTTCACCTGCCCCTACTGCTAAAGAAAAAGCATCCAGATTGTCATTTTCACCTATCAAAGACTCAAAGCCATTAAAAACGTAAACTTCAAATTCTGATTCTTTTTGATCTAATATTGCTTTACTTAAAGTTGATTTTCCAGATCCATTTTTAGCAAAAATAAAATTCTTTGAAGCTAATTCTAATTCTTCTCCCTTAAAAAGTGGAGTATCTGAATCTTCAAATTGGATTTGCGTTAAATTAATAGAAGTGTTAGTCATAAAAATCCTTTCTTTCTATCGGCTACTCAACAGATAGATTAGTAGGGAATATAAAGATTTTTGTCATTTTTAATCAAATGAACCTTTAAAAATATTTCCTCTCCTTATTTATTAAAATTATACCACGAAACCACCAAAAATCCCCTAGAAATCATTTCTAAGGGATTGACTTTATCCAGCCACTTCCACTGCTGGTTCCGTTTTTGTTTTCTTGCTTGGACTGGATAGGCGGCGCTTGCTGTCGCGGATGGTGTTGAGGTCTTTGAGGAGTTTAGCAAAGTGGAGTTTTTCGGGATAGGCTTCTGCGGAAGCTGCGGTATAGCGCATAAAGAGGTCATAGATACGGGAGAGCTCGGTACGCAACTGCTTGGTTTTGCCGACTTCTTTGCTGGACTTGGCTGCACGCGCCAGAGCTTCTGCCCGATCATAGTCCTCCTGAGCTGTTGCCACGGCAGTAAGCATCGGCAAAAGCCCCAAGGTAGTCACTGCTGCATCATAAGGTTCCTCCTTGAGGGTTTTGAGGAGACTCTTGATTTCAGCAGTTGCGACATCGTTGGTATGCTTGGTGATGTCCTTATACTTCGCAAGGACTGGCGTTAGGGTTTCGTGGGCAGCTTTGAGATTGGGCTCCTTGATTTTGGCAAAGCCCCTATGCAAGGTAAACAGTCCGACTAGGGCACTGTCTCGCTCCTTATCCACTTCTGCTAGACTCAAGGTTTGTTTATTTTCTACGCTGGCCAACTGGGCTTGGAATTGCTCCAGCTTACTGTCAAAGACTTCAAGATGATCATCATACATAGCCTCATCCTTGTAGGACTTGGCAAAGCTAGTAAGAACCTGATGAGAGTCCGTCATCAAGCTCTCAAACTCACGGTTAGTAAAGTTGCTGTAAGGCAGGGGGCGAATGGTGTAGGTTTTTGTCATAATAATCCTTTCCAAAAATATGATAAAACAAGTATAGCATGTGGTGATAAATCTTTGGCAAGGCTACTCTGAAATGTTATTTTTAAAACCCGAAAGAGCATTTCTCTCTTTTTCAAAGAAAAAAGGCAGCAAAAATCCCCATCTGATTGCTAGTAAACCTTCCGACGGGGACTATTTGTCTATAAAAAACGAATCATCTGAGCATTCAAGACTTAGAATACCTAGAAACTTTAGTGATTAGTGTCATCCTAGACATAGAATGCCAATCAATTTTAGTAAATCCTCTTATTTGAGGGATAGATTACTTGGAAATTTTCATAAATAGGACTATCTGAAAGCTAGATTCCCTCCAAATTTTAGTAAGGAAGACGATTCGACTCCTAGATTGGAGGAGAATGTTGATAAATGATATTGACTGAAGCCTTGACTGCTTCTTTTCTTCCTTATCTTCCCACTCCCAGTGGCTCAATAACCTCCTCAATCAGTCCTTTGATTTCTTTATCGCACAGAAGAGAGAGTTTTGATTACAGTTTCAATCAATCACCATCTAAAAATCCATCTTATCTGGATCTGGAGCGCCGCCTTCAAGACCTTGAATGTTTTTCAGCACTTCTAGGTCTGCTGGACCGAGGGTAATGTCAAAGCAGTCCAGATTGCTCTTGATTCGCTCAGGCGTAACCGACTTGGGCAGGGGCAGGAAGCCCTCTTGCAGGCTCCAAGCCAGAGCGATTTGGGCGACAGATTTGCCGTATTTATCGGCTACAGCCTTGACTTCTTCATTGCGGAAAAGTTCCCCTTGACCGAAGGGACCCCAAGCCTCTAGGAGAATATCATGCTTACGACAATAGTCCACTGTTTCAGCCTGATAGACACCAGGCGCCAGACGAATTTGATTGACCGCGGGCAAAATACGCGCTGTCTCAAGCAGAGGCTCTAAGTGGTGAGGTAGGAAATTGCTGACACCGATAGCTCGGATTTTCCCCTCCCGATAGAGGTCTTCCATAGCACGCCAAACCTCCCGATTGCGCTGTTTCCAAGCATCCTGCTCCCGCAGAGGTTTCGGATTAGGCCAGTGGATAAGATAGAGATTCAGATAGTCCAGCCCCAAACGCTCTAAGGAGCGGGCAAAAGCTCCTTGAGTCTCCTCATAAGTATGATTACCATTCCAGAGCTTGGTCGTAATAAAGAGCTCTTCCCGCGGGATACCACTGTCTTTGATTGCACGACCCACACTTCCCTCATTCTTATAAACAGCCGCAGTATCAATGTGCCGGTAGCCTGCTTCAAGTGCTGTCAGCACTGCCTGATAGGCCTCTTCACCATCCTGAGCCTTCCAAGTTCCAAAGCCCAAAACCGGAATCTCTACACCATTGTTTAATTGATAACGTTCCATCTCCGTCTCCTTTATTAAGCAAGCAGGCAGCCCAGTCAACTACCCCTTCCAACAAAAAATCTATTTCTTAACTTTCTTTTTCAAGGATTTGGGTTTAAAGACATTCTCCTTGGTTGGTGCCATTCCCCTGCCGAGAAAACTATAAGTAATAAAAGTTATGCCAACTACAATCATGAGCATACGACTCAGATAACCTCATTATATCACGCCCCTTATTGCAATTCAAATCCTTAAAAACCTTTTCTTAACTACATGTATTTTAAAAAGTAAAATGAAAAGAGTCGGTTTCCCAACTCTTTCAAGATAAAAAGATTCTATTTAGCTTCATATCTTTTTTCGCCATCCAAGTAGGTTGCAACCAGTTCCAAATCCTTGTCAAGAACGATAAAGTCAGCGTCGTGACCTTCCTTGATTTGACCACAAACATCCTCAATATGAACTGATTTTGCTGGATTGAGCGTCGCCATCATAACAGCTTGGTGCGCATTAGCAATACCCCATTTTACAACATTTTTTAGACCATCTTTTAATTTCAAGATAGAACCGGCTAGGTTGCCTGTTGATTTGAGTCGAGCAGTGCCATTTTCCACTACAACCGGAAATTCACCCAGCATATAATCGCCATCTTCTAGTCCACCAGCTGTCATACAGTCGGTAATGAGGGCAATATGTTCATGACCTTTTTGCTTCATCAAAATGTCACAAGCCTTTGGATCCACATGGTGTCCATCACAGATCAGCTCAGCATAAGTGTGTGGCAGCTCGTACATAGCGCCGACCATGCCCAGCTCACGGTGAGTCAGACCACGCATGCCATTATAAGCATGAACCCAGACACTAGCGCCAGCATCTACCGCAACTTTAGCTTCATCAAAAGTTGCATTTGAGTGCCCAAGTGCAACTGTTACGCCTTCATCAGTAATGGTTCGAACAAAATCTTCAACACCTTCTCGTTCTGGAGCTAAAGCAATTTTATTGAGCAAACCATTCGATGCTTTTTTCCAAGCACGAAATTCATCCATTCGAGGATTTTTCATGTAAATTGGATTTTGGGCTCCTTTATATTTTTCTGTGAAATACGGACCTTCAAAATATAAGCCACGAATCTTAGCACCTGTCGCTTCCTGATAATGAGCACCGATATTTTCTGTCACAGCCAAGAGTTGTTCATAGCTTGAAGTCAAAGTCGTTGGCAGAAAACTAGTCACCCCCGTCGTCAAGAGACCTTCACTCATCGTATGAAGGGTGCCCTCAATATTGTTATCCATGACATCGACACCGCCAAAACCATGAATATGGGTATCCACCAGTCCCGGTGCGATAGAATAACCTGTATAATCTATCACATCCGCACCTGCCGGAATAGCTTTCGTCCATTTGCCAAATTTACCATCTGTGATTTCTAAGTAGCCACCTTGACGGATACCATGGGGATAGAAAAATCGATCTGCTTGAATATATTTAGGCATAATAAAACCTCCTTCTTTCAGTGAGAGTTTATATAAGCTGTCGCTTTAGACAACTGTAAATGTTATTTTAAATCACTCTCGCATTGTTCATTATGTCTCTTTCATTATATCGCTTTCTTTTCTTTTTGTAAATGGTATAGACCTATCTTGCTAGATTTTAAGTGATTGTATAAACACCACTGTTTATACTATTTTCTATACTGTCCATTTAACAAACTTGTAGTACACTTCGTTTAAAAGAGTGATCTAAATTCCATATTGGTAGGAGCCGACTTTGATGCTGCTTATTTTAGGACAGATACTAGTACTCATTCCATTTGCAAGTCTTGTTTGCTAGATATTTTTCGATATTAAATTCAGGCCAACCTTATAGTCGTCTTGTTTTTTCTTGTTGTTTTCATATTTTTAGTACTAAATAGATAATTTCTGTCAAATGAATCAATTAAGGCACTCAACCTAAACCATCAAGTTTATATTCGACTTTCCGGTTACTACCTTATTTAAGTCTTTATGTTCTATCTTTTATTGAATAATTATTTGTATAATGCTATAATAAAAGTAGGAAAAAGTATTTTGTGTTGATTATTGTCACAAGGAGTTGATTCCAAATTCAAATTTAGAAGAGACAAATCAGCTTTAAATGACTTTAGTCTTCACCTAGCACACTTATCTTTGGAGGTGTACCATGAAAAAGAAAGTCTTTACAGTTGTTGTTTCCTTACTTGCTATTCTGTTTTTAACTGCTTGTGGTAATAATAAGAAATCAACAAACACATCATCTTCTGAAGTACCCAAGACTAGTTCTAGTCAAAAAGCAGAACAAAAATCAAAAGTTGTTGAATTTTCTACCACAGCTACTGATACAGTTATTTATGAAAGCAAAGGTCTTACGGTCACCTATAAAGGGTTGGAAAAAGATGATTATGAATATACTCTTAAACTAGCTTATAAAAATACTTCCAATAAGGAATATGAAGTGCAAACTCGTAATGGTAAAGTCAATAATATTTCTAATAGTGATGACCATAAAATTATCATTTGTTCTGATACCTTAAAAGCTTCTGCTGCTTCTGAAGGTGGGATTAAATTACCAATAAATGCATTGGAAGCGGTTAGTATTACTAAGCCAAAAGTTTTAGAATGCAATTTAGAAGTCATTTATGATATCACAGAAACCATAGCCAAAGTACCAATTAAGGTTACTTTTGAATAATTCAGTAGGAGCTAATGTTTAGCTTCTCTCACATCATGTATGTATACAGTACATAGCAGCTAAATTAACTTTCAATACATATTGTTCTAATAATAAATTAAACAACCAGCCATTCCTCGCTTTATGAGGATTGGCTTTTTATATGACTAGTTTCCGAACATCCTTAATAAACTAGTTATGACAATCTCCCCATCACCATAATATTCTCATCAAAAAACATGAGTCTGGCTTATAGAACATACTAAAACTTTTTTTAATTCAATACCCACAATCTACTGATAGCCAGCAATAAGAGGTTCGAATAGTTTAACAAATGCAATTTTACAAGAAAGATTTAATCAAAAGTAAAAAGTATATTTCGAAATTTGTATTTTTCTCCTTGATGAACTGGTTTAGAGTTTGTAAGCTTTGATAAAAATAAACTGTGACATCTTTCAAGTTCTATTCAACCTCTATTTGCTCTATTACATTGGATTGATAGCAAAGTCAAGCTAGTATTACAGCACGGATGTTCCACTTTTTCTTGTGTACCCAACTTGATCTCATAGAGCCATTATTAATAAACTTTCTACTTGATCATGCAAGATAAGTAGAGTACAAAAAAACAAACTGCACCAGCAGTTTGTTTCTCATGATTATATTTGTTCCGCTTGGACCTTTTCCGCTAAGTTCATGGCGTGATCCGCTACTCTCGTATAGTGAGAGATGATATCAATAAAGTTTACGCCTGCTTGTGTCGAGCATTCTCCTCTATTCAGACGATGAATGTGCGTTTTCCGTAGCTTTCGTTCCATTTTATCAATCGCTTCATGCTTCGTTACTAAGCTATCCGCCAACTCAAGGTCATTATTTTCTACAGAAGCCAGGGATTCTTTAATGAAAGTCAGAGTCATGTTATAAATCAATTCTAACTCTTGCAAAGCTGCTGGAGAAAATTCCACCTTTTTCCGACGGATATAATCAGTCAAGTTAATCAGCGCTTCACCATGGTCTCCGATTCTTTCTAAATCTCGAGATGAATCCAAAATATTTGTCAGCACTTCACTTTCTTTTTGGCTAAGAGGCTCACTAGATAAATCAATGAGGTAACGTGTGAGATCTTCATCAATTTTATTGATTGCTTCTTCTACCTTGTGTCCCTTGTCTGCTGACTTTTCAGTATTGTTCACAATATAATCATAAGCCAACTCAAATGAACGCATCGCATAACGTCCTAAATGAAGCAATTCTTTTTTGGCATTTCCAAGCGCCAAAGACGGAGCTTGTTTGATTAAAATCGGATCTAAATAAAGCGGTTCATATTTCACAACTTCATCTTCACCTGGAATCAGTTTTGTTACCAAGGTAGCTAACAAGCCAATAAATGGAAATTGAATAATCGTATTGGTAACATTAAAAGTTCCGTGAGCAAAGGCGATGGTCATTTCTGGGCTTAAATGGAGTGCTGCTTGAAACCAATGAATTAAGCTCGTAAATGGACCTAAAACGATCAAGCATAAAACAGTACCGACCACATTGAAAGTGACATGGGCACCTGCCACACGTTTAGCAGCAATATTGGCTCCTAATGATGCAATAATCGCTGTAATCGTTGTCCCGATATTATCCCCAAAAAGGACTGGCAAGGCTCCCTTTAACTCAATCAAGCCGCTCGCATATAAATTTTGTAGAATACCGATAGTTGCTGATGAGGCTTGGATCAGCAAGGTAATACCTGTCCCTACAAATACACCTAGGACTGGATTTCCACTCAACTTTATCATATACTCACGAAAAGCATCTAAATTTTTCAATGGCTCCATAGCACCACTCATCAAATTCAAAGCAAAGAAGATCCCTCCTACCCCAAATAGAACGCGACCGATATTATTGATAGAGCGTTTTTTGGTAAAGAAGAGACAAATCGCTCCTAAAAAGAGAATGGGTAATGCATAATCGCCCAGTTTAAAACCAATGATAAAAGAGGTTACCGTTGTTCCAATATTGGCCCCCATGACAATCCCAATTGCCTGTCTGAGCGTTAAAAGACCTGCACTCACCAATCCAACTGTAATAACTGTCACACCTGAACTTGACTGAATCAAGGCTGTTAGACCAATTCCAACTAGAACACCAAAAAATGGATTGCTGGTATATTTGTCAATGAAATAACGAAGCCGATCACCTGCAGCCTGCTGCAAACCATCTCCCATCATCCGAATACTATATAGGAAAAGTCCTAAACCGCCTAAAAAGCTAAATATAATTTGCTGCCAATTGATGGACATCTTTTCTCCTCCGAAAAATCTGTAGCGGATTATCTCCTTTTCTATTTTAAAGGATAAGTGTAAAAGTAACAAGCCTTTTTTAGCATTTTTATCAAAAAAAGAAAGAAAAATAGAATTTCCTTTCTTTTTAAATATATTGATATAGCTAAAACCACGCCTTATTTTTGCTCTAAATCACGGAGCATTTGATCAATTTTGTTCCCATATTCAATCGATTCATCCTTGATGAAAGTCAAATCAGGGATTTTGTACATCTTCAAGTTGTGACCCAATTCACGTTTGATGGTTCCCTTCGCCTTTTCTAAACCAGTCTGAGCTTTTTCTTGTTCAGAAGCAAGGTTGCTCATCAGCGTGTAGTACACTTTTGCCATTGACAAGTCGCCCAACATTTGCACATCTGTAATGGTAATTCCTTGAACACGTGGATCACGAACTTTTTTTTGCAAAATTTCATTGACTTCGCGTTTGATTTCCATCCCCACACGATCCACACGAAATTGATTTGCCATGATGTCTCCTTTCGCTTATTTTAGAAAAGGGTTGAGGCAGGCTCCAATATATCACAGTCTGTCTCCCCTTCATTTATATTATTTTGCGATTTCTTCCATGATATAAGCTTCAATCATGTCATCCACTTTGATGTCATTGTAATTCTCAACCATGAGACCGCCTTCTTGTCCATTTCCGACTTCTTTCACATCATCTTTATAATGTTTAAGGCTGGCAAGAGCACCATCAAAGATCACCACACCATCACGAATCACACGAACCTTAGAATCACGAGTTACTTTACCGCTAACTACCATAAATCCGCCAATAGTACCGACTTTAGAAACCTTGAAGGTTTCACGAATGACAGCTTCACCAATAATTTTTTCTTCAAATTCTGGATCAAGCATCCCTTTCATGGCATCTTCTACTTCTTCAATCACTTTATAAATGATACTGTGAAGACGCATTTCGACGTCATCCGCTTCAGCTTGTTGACGAGCTTGTGGAGTAGGGCGAACATTGAAACCAATGATAAAGGCATTGGAAGCTTCCGCAAGAGTGACATCTGATTCGTTAATCGCACCAACTGCTGAGTGAACAATTGTTACTTTAACACCTTCCACTTCAATCTTCTGAAGAGATGCTGTCAATGCTTCCGCTGAACCTTGTACGTCGGCTTTGATAATAACATTGACAGACTTGACTTCACCAGCTTTAAGGGTATCAAAGAGATTTTCCAAACTAACACGATGCGTTGCTTGACGTTGTTTCATGAGAGCACGTTTTGCACGTTCTTCACCAGCTGCACGCGCTGCTTTTTCATCTTCATATACGGCAAAATGGTCACCAGCCATTGGTGTTTCATTTAAACCTGTGATAGATACTGGTGTCGATGGTCCCGCAACTTTCACTCGACGTCCACGGTCATTAGTCATAGCACGCACACGACCAAAAGTATTACCAACAACAATTGGATCTTGTACATTTAAGGTCCCTTGTTGAACAAGCAAGGTTGCAACTGCACCTTTTCCTTTATCCAAGCGCGCTTCGATTACTGTACCAATTGCGCGAACCTTTGGATCAGCTTTTAGCTCTTGAATTTCAGCTACAAGGAGAACGGTTTCGAGCAGTTCATCAATATTTTGGTTGAACTTAGCTGAGATTTCAACAAATTCAGAATCACCGCCCCATGCTGTAGACATAACTCCATATTCAGCTAATTCACCGATAACACGTTCAGGATTAGCACCTGGCTTATCAATCTTGTTAATCGCTACAATAATTGGCACATTGGCTGCTTTTGAATGGTTAATCGCTTCAATTGTTTGAGGCATGACTCCATCATCTGCTGCTACGACAAGAATCGTAATATCTGTGACAGAAGCACCGCGCGCCCGCATAGAGGTGAAAGCGGCATGCCCTGGTGTATCAAGGAAGGTAATTTTCTTACCATTTTCTTCAATCTGGTAAGCACCAATATGTTGTGTAATCCCACCTGCTTCACCTGTAGCAACACGAGAATTACGCAAGGTATCCAAAAGTGTTGTTTTCCCATGGTCAACGTGTCCCATGATGGTCACAACTGGCGGACGTTCTACTAAAGCATCTGGATCAAGATAATCTTCATCCACAAAGAAGCGTTCGATATCTGCATTATCGACTTCAACTTTAGCATGTGCTTCAATGCCATAATCTACCATCAGAAGTTCAATAGTATCGCCGTCCAACGATTGATTCTGCGTTGCCATAACCCCCATCATAAAGAGTTTCTTGACAATTTCGGCTGGTTCACGTTTAATCCGTTTTGCAATTTCTGCAACGGTCATACCTTCTGTGTATTCAAATTCTTTAGGCAATTCATGGAACTTGCGTTCTGTAACTGGTTTTGGAGTTGGAGTGTTATTCCGATTGTTCTTGCCTTTTTTATTTTTTTTGTTATGATTCCAATTACTATTCTTTTGATTTCTCACTTGATTTTGACTGCTTCGATTCTTTTGTTGTTTTCTTGGACCATCTTCTTCGCGATCAAAGTCATCACGTTTCTTGTCTGGTCGAGCTTGTTTTTTCCGACGAGTATCAACTGCAGGAGTTGGAACCGCCTCAGGGGCAACTTGAGACTGTGGAGCCGGCTTCGTAGCCTCCACGATAGGCGCTGCTGCTTTGAATAATTCTTCTACCGGTTCTTTCCGTTTCTTCTGCTCACGTTGAGCTGCTTTTGCAGCTTGAGCCTGTTTAAAACGTTCCTCGCTTCCACGAGCATATTCGGCATTCTGTTCAGCTTTCAGAGCTGCTGCACGCGCCTTGAAATCAATGCGTGGTCCTTGATTTGTTTGAGGGCGATTCTGATTTGCAATATTTGAACGATTTTGTTCTTGACGACGATTATCCTGATTGCGATGATCGCGATTGTCGCGTTTCTCGCTGCGATTCCCACGGTCATTTCGATTTTGGTTGTTTCGATTATTACGCGGATTGCGCTCTTCTCGATTTCGCTTTTCACCATTTTGTTGTTTTTGTGGCCGATTTTCTCGCTGTTTATTTCGTCGTTCTGCCTGTTCTTTCGCTTTCGCTTCTCGCTCAGCCTTAAAATTACGACTTTTTGGCTTCGCTGGTGCAGCTTTTCTTTCTACTTCCGACTTTTGTGTCGGCGCTGCTGGCTT
Source organism: Streptococcus sp. AS20 (assembly GCF_000524255.1). Taxonomy (NCBI): domain Bacteria; kingdom Bacillati; phylum Bacillota; class Bacilli; order Lactobacillales; family Streptococcaceae; genus Streptococcus; species Streptococcus sp. AS20. The sequence continues at coordinate 178,799 of NZ_JANS01000009.1, forward strand.
AGGCATTACTTTTTCAGTCATTGTTACTTCTTTTGCTGCTGAAGCCGACTGTTGCTCTTTAGCCAAAGGTTGATCTGATTTTTGATTCGTTTCTTTTTTAGGAGCTGCTACTTGGGAAAAACTGGCTGTGATACGCGCGGCCACTTCATTTTCAACGCTGCTGGCATGACTTTTCACCTCAATACCAAGCTCTTTTGCACGCGCCACAACTTCCTTACTTTCTTTTCCCAGTTCTTTCGCGATTTCGTATAATCTTACTTTAGACAAATCTTGTCCTCCTCTTCTATTCCATAAGAGACCTCATTTTCTTTGTAAATCCAGCATCAGTGATAGCAAGTACTTTTCTAGACTTGCCCACAGCAGTGCTTAATTCCAGTGTTGAAAACACGGTTGATACTTCTACTTTATAGTAATGACTTTTATCAGTAATTTTTTTTGTCAAGTTCGGAGCAGCATCATTGGCTAAAAAAACCAGTTTTGCTTTTCCGTCTTGTATTGCCCTAACGACCAATTCTTCACCAGATATGATACGATTGGCTCGTTGTGCTAATCCAAGTAAATTGGCTAATTTTTGTTTATTCAAGACCTAACTCTCTTCTTTTAACCTTATGATCCACGTAAGCAATCAGCTCATCATAAAATGCTTCTTCGACTTCCATATTGAAGCTACGGTTAAAAACTCGCTTTTTCTTAGCTTTAAGTGCTTCTTCATTATCAAGTTTGATATAAGCTCCACGTCCGTTCGCCTTACCTGTCGGATCAATGAAAATTTGACCTTCTTTGTTTTTGACAATGCGGAGTAAATCACGCTTGTCAATGATTTCGTTAGAAACTACTGATTTTCGTAAAGGGATTTTTCTTGTTTTTGCCATTCTTTCCCTCCTTTAGTCTGCTGCTTCAACTTCACTTTCCACAAATTCTGTTTCTACAGGACTTTCAACTGCTGTAAATTCTTCTACTTCTTCAGCAAATCCGCCGAGTTCACCAGCTTCTTCCATAGCTTCAAATTCACTTGCAGATTTGATGTCAATTCTGTAACCTGTCAAATGAGCTGCCAAGCGTACGTTTTGTCCGCGACGACCGATTGCAAGAGACAATTTGTTATCTGGCACAACGACAAGAGCATGCTTGCTATCCTCACTATCAAAGATAACTTGATCAACTTCTGCAGGAGCAATCGCATTGTAGATAAATTCTGCAGGATCTGCCACCCACTCAATGACATCAATATTTTCCTCTACAGGAATCATACGGCCAGATTTGGCGTCATATTTAGCCGGATGAAATTTGCTGGTAATTTTCTTAATATTTGCACCACCACGACCAACAATTGTACCGATTGCATCAACATTGGGATTGTGACTGCGTACAGCAACCTTAGTCCGATCACCTGCTTCACGAGAAACACTCATGATTTCAACTGTTCCGTCATAAACTTCTGGAATTTCCTGCTCCATTAAACGCTTGATCATTTCTGGATGGCTGCGGCTGACAAAGACATTGACACCGCGAGGATTGTCTTCTACCTTATAGACAAAGACTTCGATGCGGTCATGAGAAGCAAATACTTCACCAGGAATCTGGTCTTGCTTCGACAACTGTGCTTCAATGCTACCTAGATTGACATAGATAAAACGATTGTCAAAGCGCTCGACTGTTCCTGACATGATTTCATTTTCATGTTCTTTATACTTATTGTAAGTGATTGCGCGTGTCTGCTTGCGCATTTTTTCCATAATCGTTTGCTTAGCAGACTGAGCTGCTACCCGTCCAAATTCAGTTGGTGCCTCTTCAAATTTTATTTTATCACCAAGTTCATAAGCCGAGCTAATAGCAAGAGCATCTTTTAAACTGATTTCTAAACGGCTATCAAAAACTTCGTCTACCACTTCACGAACTGTATAAACACGAAAATCTCCTGTTTTTTCGTTGAATTCAATGGCTGCACTATCTGCTTGACCATAGCGACGACGATAAGCCGAACGAAGTGACTCCGTCACCGCTTCGATAATATCTTCTTTTTTGATCCCTTTGTCTTCTTCCAAAATACGGAAGGCCTCTAGCATTTCTTTACTCATGTTTTTTCAGCTTTTGTGGAAACAAAAGCAATCCTTTCTTTATTATATTCTTGCTAAAATTTGACTGCTAATCTTGCTTTGGATACTAGCTGGTAAGGAATTTGAACAACTTTCTTACGCGTCTTATCCATATATTCCATTGTTAAACTATCTTCCTCAAAAGAAAGCAATGTTCCTTCAAAGGTTTTACTTTTATCAACTGCTTGATACAGACTAACATGGATATATTGCCCAACTGCATCTGCTAATTGTTCTTTCGTTTTCAGCGGACGTTCCAACCCTGGGCTCGTCACCTCAAGGAAATACTGCTCAGGAAAAGGATCCGGCTTAATCGTGTCCAAAAGCGGACTGATGATGTCCGTCAAATCTGCCGTATCATTTACGGTAATCCCTCCCGGCTTATCTACAAAAATACTGAGAACATGGTCGCTCCCCATCTTACCATAGTCAATATTCACTAATTCATACGGCTCTTGGATGACTGGCTCGACAACCTCTTTTACCAATTCTACAATCGTTGCGATAAGACTACACCTCCTCACAGATAAGAGGCGAAGATACTTCCTCGCCTCTCTTTCATATTCACTACTTGTATTATAGCATAAGAAAAAATAAAATGCAAGAAAATATATTCCTGTATTTTATTTGATGCTATACTTATCAATCGTAAGAAAATTGATTGATTTCAGCATTGTGGTTGACAGATAATTCTAAAAAGAATTGACTATAAAGTCAAATAGAATAACCTACAATCAAAATCACTCCTCATAAAGGTTTTTTATTTCGAAATTAAATAGCAAATAATTGACCTACAAGATAAGTTACTGTCATAGTCAAAAGTCCAATGACTAAGTTTCGAATCATGGCATTTTTTATCGGTGCTTTTCCTAATTTAGCGCTAGTATATCCCGTCCCTAACAATGCTAAAGCAACAACAATGACTGTTGCTGGAATGCGATAGCTAGCAGGAAGGAAAACTATGGTTAACATTGGAAAGATGGCTCCTACTACAAAAGCGATAAAGCTGGAGATTGCTGCATGCCAAGGATTAGTAAATTCTTCCACTTCAATACCATACTTTTCCGCTACCAAAGCTTTGAGAGGATCCTTTAAAAAAGCTCGATTGGTTAAAAGCTGGGCAGAAGTCTCACACTCGCCATTCTGGATATAAGCTGCATAGAGCGACTGCCTAGCAATATCTGGATTTTTCATTAAAAGATCTCGCTCTCTGACAACTGCGGCCTCCTCCGTATCCTTTTGAGTGGAGACAGATACATATTCACCACCTGCCATGGAAAAAGCTCCCGCAAAGACTGCTGCTAACCCAGAAAGAAAGATAATCCAAATACTTTCTGTCGCACTTGCTACCCCTATTACCACACCCGCGATAGAAATAATACCATCATTGGCCCCCAATACTCCAGCTCGCAAAATATTAAGCCGACCGCTAAAATTCTTATCAATTTCTTGTTCTCTCATCATCGTCAATCTTCTCTTTTTTCTTTATTTAGAATTATTATAAATAAAAACTTAATCAAGCACAAGAGAAAAGAACAAAATGAGAAAAGTTCTACTATTTAATAAAATTTCTTAAACATCTACTTGGACAGCAACGTTTTACTTTTTAGCAAGCTCAAAACAAGACCATTCTACCAAATCACACACATATATATGGTAAAAGGTCATCCGATTGATCCCACAATCTTCTACAATGTCCTGAATCGTAAATTTTGTTAATAGCTTTTATAACAAAATGTTTAAATGAAGCTTTTAAAGTTCATTTTGTCGCTTGAGACATTCTTTTGCTCCTCTTGTTTTTTAGCAATCTTTTCTCCTGAAAACCAGAAAAGAGAGTGGGACAGAACTAAAAATTGAAAATTTTTAGTTCGTAGTCCCACCCCCGCAAGGGTGCTTAAACAGTTATCAAGCTGTTTAAGGTTGCAGATGAAGAAAACGAAGTTTTCGCCAAAAGTGCTCTTCCGAGCTTGAACAGCGAATGAAGAGCCCGATCACATACTGCGTTATTCGTTTATTACTAAATCTGATAGAAGCTGGGATACTTTTTGCCCAGCCTCTTTCAATTATCTATTTCACCTTAAAACTCTGCCTCAACCCGATAGATGACTTGACCTTTGTTGGCAAATTTTTGCTCGTATTCTGTCATCACATTATTCTCAAAGTCGCTCGCGTGCAAATCCAACCAAACGCCATTTAGTTTCATGCCGTATTGAGAAAAACTCACCAAGCTATATTCAAAGAGACCACGATTATCTGTTTTGAAATGAATCTCACCATGTTCTGGTAAAATTTGCTTAAAGGTATCGAGAAAAGATTTGTAGGTCAAGCGCCGTTTTTCATGGCGTTTCTTGGGCCAAGGATCAGAAAAATTCAGATACAAGCGATCAATCTCTCCATTTTCAAAGTAGTTGGTCAAATCAGAACCATCTACCCAAAGGAGCTTGATATTGGGAACATCAGCTACTAAAACCTTATCCAAGGCGTAACTCAAAACAGATTTTTGAATATCGATTCCAATATAGTTAATTTTTGGATGAGCTTTTGCCATTCCTGAAATAAATGCACCTTTTCCACTCCCAACTTCAACATGAATAGGGTAATTATTTCCAAAAATCTCGTGCCACTTGCCTTTTGCTTCAGTAGGATTTAAAATCACATACTGGGGATTTGCTTCTAGTAATTCCGTCGCTCCCTTACGATTCCTGACTCTCATAGTACCTTTCTTCCGTATTTTGAACGGAAGTTACGTAGTGCATAAATCTCCCGATTCACATTTTCTAAGTCTGCATTCTCATAGTACTTGGCAATCTGGCACAAGTAAGCATATTGACCATACCAGTATAATTTCTTCAATACGGTTGCATTATACCGATAGCCATAATAGGTCAACCATTCTTTCCAACGTACTTCTGGAATATAGTGGCTTAACATATGGGCTACATCAAACATTCGATCTGTCAAACGCACAGAATCCCAATCTACCAAATACACCAAACCGCTATCTGTTTCAACCCAATTGCTATGTCGAACATCGCCATGTACAATCGTTGCATAATCCTCACGAAATTGTGGCAGACTACTGTGCATATCTTTTAAAACAGATCGCAAATAATGATTATGACTAAGTGCAATTGGCGCACGATCTAACCAAGACTCAACTAAATCTGCTGGAGTTTCCAGAGCATAACCTAGCCGGCGTAATTGCGTCATTAACGGACGTGAACGGTGCAATCTTGTCAAAATATTCACAATTTGCTTTTTATCCATTTCAGCCGGTGTCAAAATTTTTCCTGACAGCCACTCTTGCGCGCTCATGACATTACCATCTGCCATGCGACGGCTCCATAATAGCTGTGGTGCAATTTGTTCTCTAGCTAAACCTACTAAGATTGGGGTTGTATTCATCTTGACGAAAACGCGCGCCCCATCTGGATAGGTGCCCATGTAGGCTTTTCCACTTTTACCTGCAATCGGTGTCAGAGTTAGCTCATTATCAACCAAGTCCATGATTCCCCTCCGTAAAAAGTTTCCTATCTATTTTACTAATTTTACTTCCTTTAGTCAACCAAACTTTTTAATTTAACTGGTAAATAGAGAAAATAAAGCAATAGTGTAACTCCTGCCATGAAAAGCAATGCAACTCTATCTTGGAAAAATAGCAACGCCATAATTGTTTCAACTAACAGCACACTGTAACCAACAAGAACAATCACTTGTCTCACACCCTTTAACTTTAATCCGATTTCTAGAGGAAATAAGAATGTCAAATATTGATAATCAAAAGCATTGTACAAAGCAGTCAATTGAAATAGCAAAAGATAATTCAACAGTATCACAAAAACAGCCGCAATCCAAGATTGACCGAGCAAGCCAATTCCTAAAAGAGATAGAAATAGCAACCGCATGGTCAAAGCCAGAAAATCACCATTTCGCAAATAAGAGCGTAAAAACATATTCTGCCAGGTGGTTGATTGCCTTTTTGGCAAAATATTCGTCAAACTATCAAGATAGGCTCGGCGTTTCACGCTATTGGAGATTCCTTTTACATTGGTAAAGAGAGCAAAAAAACGCAAGATTGTCTGCTTTCGTCTCTCTTCGTAGTCAATGAGATAGCTCCAATTTATGCCTACACCTTGATAAAATCTTTGGCTCTTTTTCAAAAATAGAAACCATTTTGCTATTAACATAAAAAATACAAGAATAAACCATCCCCAAAATGGTAATCCTAGCGCCAAAAGGAGTGGCGCTGCTAGTAATAGAATAGCCGTTTGAAATACACTCCATAATAGATAAGATGAACACATTTGTTTTTGTAAATAACTTTTTAATTCTTCTTCTTTGACCAACAAAAATAGACTATCTGGCTTTTCCATATACGTTGCAATTCTTCCCAAAGGCAACAAGAACACCAAAAGAACTGCTAAAGCAAGAATAATTGGCAGGTGATTTTTAGGAAAATTTCGCAACAGTTGACTATATTGAACAGCTAAAAAGCCAATAAAAACTAATAAAAATAAAACAAAATGGTCGTTAAAAACATAGCGTAAATATTTCAAACATTGATTGCGAAATACTTGCTTGCGCTTTTGAAACACTTCTTTCATAGGCTTGCCTCTTCTGTCAATGCCAGATAGATCTCATTCAGGCTAGCTTCTGGCATAGAAAATTCTGATTGCAACTCTGATAAGTTACCTTTCGCTCGGATTTCCCCCTTGTGCAAAATCACGAATGAATCACACATTCTTTCTGCTGAGTCCAACACATGCGTACTCATCAGGATAGACTTGCCTTTCGTCTTTTCATCTTTCAAAAGCTCTATCAAATCAGCAATCGCTACTGGATCGAGTCCCAAAAATGGCTCATCCACGATAAAGAGACTCGGATCAACTACAAAGGCGCAAATAATCATGACTTTTTGCTTCATTCCCTTTGAAAAGTGAACGGGGAACCAATCCAATTTTTCTTTCAAGCGAAACTTGGTCAATAATTGCTCCACGCGCGCAAAAGCTACCTCTTGATCAACATCATAAGCCATAGCAACTGTTTCAATGTGCTCTCTTAAAGTCAATTCCTCATATAAACTAGGGGTCTCTGGAATAAATCCAATTTTCTTACGATAAGCCATGGGATTATCTTGCAGTTTAGCGCCGTCAATTAAAATTTCCCCTTTATAAGGAGTTAAAAGTCCAATAATTTCATTGATTGTTGTAGATTTACCCGCACCATTCAAGCCAATCAACCCTACTAGTTCGCTATTTCCTACTGTAAAACTAACATCTTTTAAAACAGGAATATTCACATAGCCTCCTGTAAGCCCTTTTATTTCTAACATATTTTCTCCAAATTCTGGTATAATGTTCTTATATTATAACAAAATCTAGCAAAGTGGAGGTAAATTTTGATGGAAGATTGCATTTTTTGTAAGATTATTGCAGGAGAAATTCCATCTTCTAAAGTTTACGAGGATGAGCAAGTCTTGGCATTTTTAGATATTTCACAAGTTACTCCTGGGCACACCTTAGTTGTACCAAAAGAACATTTTCGTAATATGCTTGAAATGGACGGGGAAGCAGCCGGCCAACTCTTTGCATGCATACCAACTATTGCTCGTAAAGTGATGAAGGCGACTGACGCAAAAGGAATGAATATCATCAATAATAACGAAGAAATCGCTGGTCAGACTGTCTTTCATACACATGTCCACTTAGCGCCACGTTATACTGAAGATGATGATTTGAACGTAACCTTTGTTGCTCACGAACCCGACTTCCCTGCATTGGCAGCTTTAGCCGAAAAAATTTCAAATGCCTAAGGAGAAACTATGAAATTTAGCAATTTATTGTTATTCACAGGTGCAGCTACTGCCAGTTTTTATCTTGTTAAAAATAGAAAAAAAATCATGGATGAAGCTGTTGAAACCTATGATTCTATAAATAGTATACAGCAGGACCTTCAAAACATTCAAAAAAATGTACAAATCATTCAAGCACAAAAAAGCCATTTAGAAGCTATTTCACAGGATTTGACTTACCAATTTAAACTCTTTGAACAAGAAGCTACTGCACGTCTTCAGCAAATACAAGATACCTGGAATGCTCACAAAAAATAGATATAAAAAGGAATTTAGCCAAATGCTAAATTCCTTTTTATTACTGCACATAATACTGTCCATTTGGATCTGCCCCATACGAACTGTTTGAGTAGGCTGATGAATCGGTCACACCATTTACTATACCACTCCCTGATTGACTAGAACTAGGAACAGTGTTGCCATACAGTTCTTCATATACAACAGCATTTGTTTCCAATTTAGTCACTTCTTCCAAACCTAATGATTTTCTCAAAATATTTTGCATTTCCAATAAATGCTCTGATGTGACGATTTGATAAGAACCACCATCTGCTAGAGTTGCTTCTTCGCCTTTTAACTGCTTACTTTTAATATTCTTGAAAGCATCTTGATAACCTAATAATTGAGGAATACTACCAGAAGACAACTCAACATTCGTCTGCATATTGTTGCTAACAGCCTTTAAAATAGCTTGATAGTGACTAACACTATTTAAACTCAATACTTTTTGGACTACTTTTTGAATCACTTCACGTTGGCGCTTTTGACGTCCATAATCCCCTTCCGGATCTTGATAACGCATCCGCGAATAGACCAGTGCTTGATCACCATTGATATGTTGTTTCCCTGGTTCAACAACTGCTTTGTATTCTGGCTCGTTTTCTTCAATCGAGATAGGAAAACCAAGGGTGTTATTGACCGTAATGCCTCCAACAGCATCAACTAATTGTACCAGACCTTTCATATTGATCAGAACATAACGATCAATGTGAATATTCATCATTTTTTGAATCGTTGAAATCGCTAGTTCGGCACCACCATTAGCATAAGCTGCATTAAGTTTTGCTTGCGTTGTCCCATCAGCGGTTTTAATTTTGGTAAGAATATCCCTTTCCAAACTCATCATTGTCGTTTTTTTTGTCTTAGGATTAACTGTTACGAGAATCATGGAATCACTATTTCCAGCCCACCGATCTGAGCGTGATCCACTACCTGTATCCACCCCCATCAAAAGCAAGGTCAAAGGTTTGGTAGCGGCAATCACATTTGTTTCTTTCCCAAAGCTTTTATAAGTCTTAGACAAAGCATCTGTTGATTGGTTATAAATAGTAAAACCATAAACGCCTAGCCCCGCGATAGTTACAAGGCATAAGCTCAAAAACATTAAGATAATTTTTTTAAACATATTTATTCTAGTCTATCAGTTTTCCCATTAGATAAACATCAAGAAATTCCCCTTCTGTAAGATAGGCCCCTCTTTTTTGAACGCCCTCAATCTCAAACCCAAATGCCTGATACAAATGAACAGCACGTTCATTTCTTGCTTGTACAGTCAATTCTAATCGCCGAATCACTCCAGAATTCTCTGCCCAATTTATCGCCTCTTCTAAAAGAAACTTTCCTAAGCCTTGATTCCAAAATGCTCTTTTAACCACGATAAAGATCTTCCCAATATGCCGAATCCGCTCATGAAAATCAGCTGTGATACTCACAAGACCAGTAATTTCATTATCTAATAGTGCAATTAGATAAATCTGATTATCTGACGCGGCCTGATGTTTAATGAAAGAGCTCATCTGCTCTTCTGTCATCAAAATCCCTGCGTCATCTAATGTCATGTAATCTGACTCTTGCCCAACCTGATTAAGAAAATCAATCAAATGTACAGCATCCTGAATCTCTGCTTCTCTTATCAGCAATTCTAACTCAGCCATTGAAAAGTTCCTCAAGTAAATTCTCAGCTCGATGACCTTTTGCGTCAAAGATCAATTCTCGACCATCATTTTTTCTTAGAATCTTCAATTTGAGATAATCGCTTGGTAAACTATCTTCCAATAATTCACCCCATTCAATGACTGTCACCCCTTCACCAAAGAGAAAGTCATCTAAATCAATCGAATCTGGATCTTCCCCAATGCGATACACATCCAAATGATAGAGTGGAAGGCGACCATCATATTCCCGAACAATCGTGTAGGTCGGACTTTTAATCATTTGTTTGATATCTAGCCCGCGTGCTAATCCTTTGGTAAAGGTTGTTTTTCCAGCTCCTAGATCACCTGTTAAAATCAAAACATCTTGTTTTTGGAGTAAAGCGCCTAATTTCTCACCCCACGCCATTAACTCATTTTCATTATGACTAAACATTTTACTATTATATCAAAATTTTTCGTTTTCTGCTAAAATTTGACAAAAGAAAAAGGAGTGGGACAGAACTCATTTTGAAAATTTTTAGTTCGTAGTCTCACTCCCACAAAGATGCTCAACAGTCTGAGAGACTATTGAGGTAATGCATAAAGAAAACAGAGTTTTTTTTAAAAGGACTCTTCTGAGTTTGAAAAGCAACTATTCTTGAGACTTGCTTCGCAATCTCTATTTACCTCCTCAAAGCTGTGCTTTGAGCAATCAACTGCTGTATTGGTGATTTATTCAACAGTGTGCTTGAAGCTAGGAACTTTCGTTCCAACCTCATTTTTTCAATCATTAAGCCAGAGCTAGACTGATAAAGTTTAGGATAAATAAGACATCCAATACCCAGATAATGGGATGAACTTCCTTAGCTTCACCCTTGATGATTTTCACAAAAGCATACATGATGAAACCTGCAGCAATACCATGAGTAATACTGTAAGTAAAGCCCATGAAAACGGATGTAAAGAATGCTGGTACTGCTTCTGATAAATCGTCCCATTCAATATCTTTCATGCTAGAGAGCATCATCATTCCCACAATGATAAGAATAGGTGCTACCGCTACTGTTGGTACAATAGCAAGAAGTGGACTAAAGAAACTTGACACAGCAAACAAAGCTGCAACGACAAGCGCTGTCAAGCCAGTACGACCGCCCGCTTCAATTCCAGCTGCACTTTCTACATAAGTCGTAACATTTGAAGTCCCTGCAATCGCACCAATAGTTGTCCCAACCATGTCTGAGAATAATGCCTTATCCATTTTAGTTTGAAGGCCAGACGAATCTTTAGCAGCTTCTTCATCTGCAATGTTAAAGATGCCCGCTTTGCGCCCTGTACTAATCAACGTTCCGATGTTATCAAAAATATCTGTTAATGAAAAGGCCAAAATAGCAAGAAGCACTTCTGGGATGCGAGAAGGTTTTGCAAATAAAGCTAATAAGCCGTTTTTGCCTAAAGCTGCACCAAAAATCTTTCCTAAATCCTGAACAGCAGCACCGATATTATTGGAAGCAAAATTGATTTTTGAAAGATCTACAACTCCCACCAAAATGGCTACGATTGTGGTTGCCGCAATAGATAACACAATACCTCCGCGCACACGTTTCAAAACAAAGAAAATGGTGATGAAAATTCCAAACAAAGCTACAAGAACAGCTGGGTTGTTAAAATCTACCAAGCCCGGTGTTGCCATTCCATTGGCTGTAATAGCTGCTTGTGCCTTATCAGCACCTTTTCCTGTAACGCTATAAGTTCCCGGATCAATTGAGAATTTTAAAAGTCCAGCTTTTTTAACTCCAATGTAAGCTAGAAAAATCCCAATCCCACCAGAAATAGCATATTTTAAACTTTCTGGAATTGCATGAATAATAATTGTACGAACTTTGGTTAGCGTAACAACAATGCTGATAATCCCGCAAAGAAAAACCATCGCCAACGCTTCTTGCCAAGTATAACCAAGCGCAAAAACAACGGTATAAGTAAAGAAAGCATTCAATCCCATACCAGGAGCCTGAGCATAAGGAATATTGGCATACAAAGCCATCATCAGCGTTCCAGCAACAGTCCCAATGATTGTCGCCAAAAAAACACCTTGAGCTGGCATCCCTGTTTGACTGAGCATCTCAGGATTGACAAAGAGAATGTAACTCATTGCAAAGAAAGTGGTTAAACCAGCAAGAACTTCTGTACGAACAGTTGTACCATTTTCTTTTAGTTTAAAAAACTTGTCCATTTTTAAATCTCCTTAAAATTTACGAACGATAGTAGATATAATAACACAAAACATTCACAATTTCAACGATTTTTCAAAAAATAAACAAATTATCACAGTAATTTTCATATAAAATCTTTATTTAGACTGATTTTTACTCAAAAAGACCAAGGACATGATTTGAATAAAGGTAAACCCTAAAATGAACAGCAGACTCTCCCGCTGCAAAGACGTTGCCAGACGCTCAAAAACTAGTGTAGGATGGCTAACTAAATCCCAAGAATTAAGTCGATCATAACGACCTATATAAATGGCTAAACTAGATAAAAACGACACCGCTCCAATAGCTAAATACTCTATCCACCAATTCAACTTTAAATAATGTACAATCATGTTCCAGCTCTCAATTCCACATAAAACTCCAAAGAAAATACTTGGAACAAATGCCATAAAAAGATGTAAGCTTTCTCGATTCCACAAGGTATCACTCACCCAGTGCATGTGTACCAGGTCCGTAATCATATAGAACGTATTGGGGTAAAGTGCTAGCCAAAGAAGAATGACAGGTAGGAAAAACCATTTCTTTTTAAACTGAATGGCTAGAAAAGCTGTATCATAGGCAATCAAAGCTAAAAACATATTCCAGATCAAATCCGGTCCCTTCGTTAAAATTCCTTCGACATAAACGATAGCAGAAATGATTGCAAAGAAAATATGAATGATAATTGTTTTACGCATACTCGATGTCCTCCTTCATTATATAAGAAAACATTATATCACAAATTATGCACTTTCATCTTAAAATCTGCTATAATAGAAAACAGCACAAATGAAAGAGTAAATTATGACAAAAAAAGTAATTGCAGTAGATTTAGACGGAACTTTGCTCAATTCTGACAGCAAACTGTCTGAATTTACAAAAGAAACCATTAAAAAAATTTCTAAAAAAGGCCACCATGTTGTTATCACAACAGGACGACCTTATCGAATGGCACGAGAATTTTACAAAGAGTTGGAGTTACATACGCCAATGATTAATTTCAATGGTTCTTTGACTCATATTCCTGAGAAAAAATGGCAACAAGAAAGATGCATCACCTTAGACAAAGAATATCTATTGGATATTGTCAAACGGAAACAAGAAATTAAAGCAGACTTCATCGCTGGTGAGTACCGAAAGAAATTTTATATTACAACACCAAATGAAGCAATTGCCGATCCAAAATTGTTCGGTGTGGAATCCTTTCGACCTGAAAATCAATTCATCCCTGACTTAGTGACTAAAAATCCCAATTGTATCCTCTTGCAAACACACGCTACTGATAAATATGCCTTAGCTGATGAATTAAATCAATTTTATCAACAGCAGCTCTCTATCAACACTTGGGGAGGACCGCTAAATATCCTTGAATGCACTCCAAAGGGCGTAAACAAAGCCTTTGCTTTAAAATATTTATTAGATATTCTGAACGTAGATCGAAAAGATTTAATTGCTTTCGGAGACGAGCACAATGATACAGAGATGTTAGCATTTGCTGGTACAGGCTATGCTATGAAAAATGCTAGTCAAACACTTCTTCCCTATGCAGATGAACAACTACCACTGACCAATGATCAAGATGGGGTGGCTCATCAATTATTGAAACTATTTTTATAACAATGCTTAGAGTTGGACAGGTCTTCTGCCCGATTCTTTTTAGTAGTTTGTTACAAAATCATGTAGTAAAGTGGATTCAGTTTTATGCTATAAATTTTATATGATGAATTTAGCTTTTTGGATTTAACATTTCTCTAAATTGTTTATTGAGTTTTCTTTTTCTGTTCGATGTTTTCCAAGAAAAGAAAGAATATTTTTCATACTTTCATAATTTTTTGTAAACGTTTTTCAAGGTTAATATATTGTTTAAATGACTAGCCTTATCTGTTTACAATCTGTCAAAAATATGAAAGAATTTGACTTTTTTTAGCTTAAACTATTGCATTTTTCATGAAAACGTTTTATACTTAAATAGTCTTAAATTTTTCTTAAACTTAAGTCAAACATTTTATAAGGAGGAAAGACAATAATGAGTATCGGAATCATTATTGCAAGCCATGGTGAATTTGCTGCTGGTATTCATCAATCAGGTTCTATGATTTTTGGTGAGCAAGAAAAAGTTCAAGTTGTAACTTTTATGCCAAACGAAGGTCCTGATGATTTGTATGCTAAGTTCAATGATGCTGTGGCTGCTTTTGACGCGAACGATGAAGTTCTAGTTTTGGCTGACCTTTGGAGTGGTTCTCCATTTAACCAAGCTAGCCGCGTAATGGGTGAAAATCCTGACCGTAAGTTCGCGATCATTACAGGTTTGAATCTGCCAATGTTGATTCAAGCTTATACAGAACGAATGATGGATGCCAATGCTGGCGTTGACACTGTTGTCGCAAACATCATCAAAGAAGCCAAGGAAGGAGTAAAAGCTCTTCCTGAAGAACTAAATCCTGTAGCTGAAGTAGCAAGTGCGCCGACTGCACCGACTGCTCAGGCTACTATTCCAGAAGGAACCGTTATTGGCGATGGCAAGTTAAAAATCAATCTTGCACGTATCGATACACGTCTTCTGCATGGTCAAGTTGCGACTGCTTGGACACCAGATTCTAAAGCAGATCGTATCATCGTTGCTTCTGACTCAGTAGCGCAAGATGAGCTTCGTAAGGAGCTGATCAAGCAAGCTGCACCTGGTAATGTCAAAGCAAATGTTGTCCCAATCGACAAATTGATTGCAGTAGCAAAAGACCCTCGTTTTGGTAACACACATGCATTGATTCTTTTTGAAACTCCTCAAGATGCACTCCGTGCGGTTGAAGGCGGTGTCGATATCAAAACACTTAATGTTGGCTCAATGGCTCACTCAACGGGTAAAACAATGGTCAATAACGTCTTGTCAATGGATAAAGATGACGTTGCAACCTTTGAAAAATTGCGTGACCTAGGAGTCGAATTTGACGTACGTAAAGTACCAAATGACTCTAAAAAAGATTTGTTTGACTTAATTAATAAAGCCAACGTTCAATAATAGAAAGGATTTAGAATATGTCAATTATTTCTATGATTTTAGTGGTCTTCGTTGCCTTTCTTGCTGGACTTGAAGGAATCTTAGACCAATTTCAATTCCACCAACCACTTGTTGCATGTACACTTATCGGTCTTGTAACAGGACACTTGGAAGCAGGTGTAATGCTTGGTGGTTCACTACAAATGATCGCTCTTGGTTGGGCAAATATTGGTGCTGCTGTTGCGCCTGATGCTGCTCTTGCATCTGTTGCTGCCGCTATTATTATGGTACAAGGTGGAGACTTTACAAACAAAGGTGTTGCTGTCGCAACTGCTGTTGCTATCCCACTTGCTGTTGCTGGTCTTTTCCTTACAATGATCGTTCGTACTATCTCAGTTGCCCTTGTTCATGGTGCTGATGCCGCTGCTAAAAAAGGTGATATCGCAAGCGTAGAACGTGCTCACTTGTTTGCTCTTGTCCTTCAAGGTTTGCGTATCGCTATTCCTGCTGCGCTTCTTCTTGCTATCCCAGCTGAATCAGTACAAAACTTACTTTCTGCAATGCCTGCATGGTTGTCAGATGGTATGGCTATCGGTGGTGGTATGGTCGTTGCCGTTGGTTATGCTATGGTTATCAATATGATGGCAACTCGCGAAGTATGGCCATTCTTTGCTATCGGTTTTGCACTTGCAGCTGTTAGCCAATTAACTCTTATCGCTCTTGGTACAATCGGTGTTGCAATCGCTCTTATCTACCTTAACCTTTCTAAAAAAGGTGGCAATGGTGGCGGCGGAGGTTCTGCTACATCAAATGACCCAATTGGTGATATTTTAGAAGACTACTAAGAAAGGAGCTACTAATATCATGACAGAAAAAATTCAATTATCAAAATCAGATCGTCAAAAAATTTGGTGGCGTTCAACTTTCTTGCAAGGTTCTTGGAACTATGAACGGATGCAAAACTTAGGTTGGGCTTATGCGTTAATTCCGGCTATCAAAAAACTCTACACTAACAAAGAAGACCAAGCTGCTGCTCTTGAACGTCACTTGGAATTCTTTAACACTCACCCATACGTAGCTGCACCTATCATCGGGGTTACACTTGCTTTGGAAGAAGAAAAAGCAAATGGTGTTGAAATTGATGATGCTGCCATTCAAGGGGTTAAAATCGGTATGATGGGGCCTCTTGCTGGTATCGGTGACCCTGTATTCTGGTTCACAGTTCGTCCTATCCTTGGAGCTCTTGGTGCCTCTCTTGCTTCAACAGGGAACATCATAGGCCCAATCCTCTTCTTCGTTCTTTGGAATCTTATCCGTATGGCCTTCTTGTGGTACACTCAAGAACTCGGTTATAAAGCTGGTTCTGAAATTACTAAAGATATGTCAGGCGGTATCCTTCAAGATATCACTAAAGGAGCTTCTATTCTCGGTATGTTCATCCTTGCTGTGCTTGTTGAACGCTGGGTAAATGTTAGCTTTGCACTTCAACTTCCTTCAACAAAACTCTCAGAAGGAGCTTATATCAATTTCCCTAAAGGTGCTGTAAGTGGTGAACAGCTTCAAAAAATCTTAGGCGATGTCGCAAATGGACTTAGCTTAACTCCTGAAAGAGCAAACACGCTACAAGGTCAATTGAATTCATTGATTCCTGGTTTGATGGGACTTCTCCTTACTTTCCTTTGCATGTGGTTGCTTAAGAAGAAAGTTTCACCAATCACTATCATCATCGGATTATTCATCGTTGGTATTATCGCCAAGGTTATTGGTTTGATGTAAAATGAAAAGAAGGCAGAAGCCTTCTTTTTTTACTGTTAAATTTTTAAAATTTGGCAATCAAAGACACCTTTCAAAGAAGAAAATAAAAATTTTTCAATGCAAATATGGTATAATGAAAAGGAAAGATTTAAGAAAAAGAGGGAAAGATGGCACAATCACAAAATACAAAAATTGATTTTCAAACAACAGGAACTTCTTATCTGGGAATTGGAGGAAAAGTTGGTAAATTTTTAATTGGAGATAAAGCACTTGAATTTTATGCGGATGCCAATGTTGAAGATTACATCCAAATCCCTTGGGATACTATCAATCAAATTGGCGCTAATGTTTCGGGCAAACGAATTAGTCGTCATTTTGAAGTTTTTACCGACAAAGGTAAATTCCTCTTTGCCTCAAAAGATGCTGGGACTATTTTGAAACATGCCCGAAATCATATCGGTAATGACAAAGTCGTTAAACTACCAACACTGATTCAAACAATTGGTCAATTTTTTAAAAATCTATTTGCAAAAAAATAAGAATTTTTGTATAATCGTAAGAAACGGATAAGTAAATCTAGTATCTCTTTCAGAAAGTCTGCGGCAGCTGTGAGCAGATAGAGAGCTAGCTTGAAATTCTACCGTAATACTAATTTCATAAATAATCAAGTGCACTTATGTGAAGTTGGATGGAACCGTGGCCCTGCCACTCCAACAGTTTCACAGGTGCACTTTTATTATAGGAGGTCTTATGTTAGATATTAAACGCATTCGCACAGATTTTGATACTATTGCACAAAAACTAGCAACTCGCGGCGTTGATGCTGTAACACTTGATAAAATGAAAGAGTTTGATAGCAAACGCCGTGAACTCTTGGTTAAAGTCGAAAATTTAAAAGCAGAACGAAATACGGTGTCAGCAGAAATTGCCCAAGCAAAACGTAATAAAGAAAATGCTGATGATAAAATTGCTGCCATGCAAAAATTATCTGCCGAAGTGAAAGCATTAGACGCAAAATTAGCAGAAATTGACGCTACACTAACTGAATTTACAACCACATTACCAAATATTCCTCACGATAGTGTACCAGTAGGCGCTGATGAAGATGATAATGTAGAAGTCCGCCGTTGGGGAACACCACGTGTATTTGATTTTGAAGTAAAAGCTCACTGGGATCTTGGAGAAAATCTTGATATTCTAGACTGGGAACGCGGAGCAAAAGTCACTGGCGCTCGCTTCCTCTTCTACAAGGGACTTGGCGCTCGTTTAGAACGTGCTATCTACAATTTCATGTTAGACGAGCATCAAAAAGAGGGCTACACAGAGGTCATCCCCCCTTACATGGTTAATCATGATTCAATGTTTGGAACAGGTCAATATCCAAAATTCAAAGAAGATACTTTTGAATTGTGCGACACTAATTATGTTCTCATTCCAACTGCTGAAGTTCCTTTGACAAATTACTACCGAGACGAAATTCTAGACGGGAAAGACTTGCCAATCTACTTCACAGCTATGAGTCCGTCTTTCCGTTCCGAAGCTGGTTCTGCCGGTCGTGACACGCGAGGTCTGATTCGTCTGCACCAATTCCACAAAGTGGAAATGGTTAAATTTGCCAAGCCAGAAGAATCTTATGAAGAGTTGGAAAAGATGACTGCAAACGCTGAAAACATCCTGCAAAAGCTAAATCTGCCTTACCGTGTTGTAGCTCTTTCTACGGGAGATATGGGGTTCTCTGCTGCTAAGACCTACGACTTGGAAGTCTGGATTCCAGCACAGAATACCTACCGTGAAATTTCTAGTTGCTCTAACACAGAAGATTTCCAAGCTCGTCGAGCTCAAATCCGCTACCGTGACGAAGCAGACGGCAAAGTTAAACTTCTACATACTTTGAATGGTTCTGGTCTTGCAGTTGGTCGTACCGTTGCAGCTATTCTTGAAAATTATCAAAATGAAGATGGTTCTGTTACGATTCCAGAAGTGCTACGGTCATACATGGGTGGTGTAGATGTCATCGCACCGAAGTAACATAAAAACTCTGAGATTTTCAAATTATCTCAGAGTTTTCTTATCTCTTCATTTGATTGTTTCGCTTTTTAATCATTGCACTGCGAATAACACTTATCACAGTTGGAAGTAAGGTAACAATGACAATTCCAAAAATAATAGCTGAAAAATGAGTTTTCACAAAGGGAATATTCCCAAAAAGATAACCCGCCCCTGTCGCAATCAAAGACCAAGATAAGGCAGCAAGGAAAGTTCGTTTCAGAAAAGAATGAATAGGGAATTGACTAATGCCTGCTACAAAAGGCACAAAGGTACGAATAATGGGAATATAACGTCCTAAAATAATGGAAGAGGAACCATGTTTTTCAAAATATACCTCTGCTTCTTTGATATTCTCTTCTTTTATCAACTTGCTGAAAAATTTATAATGTACAAAACGATAGCCCAAGGTTCTGCCAATAAAAAAATTACAGGTATCACCAACAAAAGCCCCAACGAAAAATAGGAGCATAAAAAGCAGAACATTAAAATGCATTTCTGGATTGGCTGATAAGGCACCGGCGGCAAAAAGTAAGCTGTCTCCCGGCAAAAACGGAAATACAACAGCAGCTGTTTCAATAAAAATCACCAAAAATAAAATCAGATAAGTCCAGCCACCTACTGCATTGGCAATATTGTAAATATGCTCGTCAATATGCAAGATAAAATCAATAATAAACATCTCTTCTCCTTTTGTCTATTACCTATTATATCAAAAAATAAAGCGAAAAAACTGATTTGCAAAAATAAAAAGAGCAGTGTAGAAAACTATCTTCTGCTCTATTTTATTAGTATTTTCTAAATCGTTGATAGCGATTTTCTAACAATTCTTCAACCGGTTGCTTAGATAAATAAGTAAGCTCTTCTACAATTTCCTGCTTCACAGCATTCAGTAAATCTTGATTTCTAAGCCCTGTCTCAGCAATGACTTTATCTACTACTTTCATCTCAAGAAGTTCATGAGAGGTGATTTTCATGAGTTCCGCTGCTTCCATAGCACGACTGCCGTCTTTCCATAAAATGGAAGCAAAACCTTCTGGGCTGAGAACGGCATAAATCGAATTTTCGAGCATCCACACTCTATCTGCGACCGCTAAAGCGAGCGCACCACCAGATCCGCCCTCACCGATAATAATAGCGATAATTGGCACCTTTAAATCACTCATTTCGAGCAAATTACGCGCAATCGCTTCTCCTTGGCCGCGCTCTTCAGCCCCAACCCCTGGATAAGCACCAGCTGTATTAATAAAGGTCACAATAGGACGAGCAAATTTCTCTGCCTGCTTCATCAAACGAAGTGCCTTCCGATACCCTTCTGGATGAGGCTGACCAAAATTACGGCGCAAATTATCCTGAAGGTTCCGTCCCTTTTGAATCCCTACAATAGTGATTGGCTGGCTATTCAGAGTTCCAATACCACCAATTACCGCTCCGTCATCTCGGAAAGAGCGATCTCCATGCAATTCAATAAAATCTTCACAAATTCCTTGTGCAAAATCCAAAGCTGTCAACCGCGCCTGATCTCGTGCTTCTTTAATAATTCGAGTAATCTTCGTCATTGTTTACCTCCATGGAAAGCAAGCAGTCTAGCAATGGTGGAACGCAATTCCAAGCGCTTGACAATGGCATCAACAAAACCATGCTCAAGCAGAAATTCTGCTTTTTGAAAATCGTCTGGCAATTTTTCGCGGACAGTGGTTTCAATCACTCGGCGACCTGCAAAGCCAACTAACGCTTGCGTTTCAGCCAAGATGATGTCTCCCTCCATGGCAAATGAAGCCGTCACTCCACCTGTTGTTGGATCAGTTAAAACTGTCAAATAAAATAAACCAGCATTAGAATGACGCCTCACAGCTGCAGACACCTTAGCCATTTGCATCAAACTCATAATTCCTTCTTGCATACGAGCACCACCAGAAGCTGTGAACAGCGTAACTGGCAACTGGTGTTCTGTTGCATATTCAAAAAGGCGGGTAATTTTCTCTCCAACAACTGTTCCCATAGAAGCCATGATAAAGTTTGAATCCATAATTCCCAAAGCCGTCTTTTGTCCATCAATTGTAGCAATTCCTGTGAGCACTGCTTCATCCAAACCTGTTTTTGCGCGAATTTTTTTCAATTTTTCATGATAATTCGGAAAATTCAGAGGATCCTTCGTTTCAATCCCTGTAAACAATTCCTCGAAGCTATTGGCATCTACGGTCAGATTGAGACGTTCAAAAGCTGAAATACGAAACGTATAACCACACTGTGGACAAATACGTTCACTTCCTAAATCTTTTTGGTAAATGATATGTTTACAACCTGGGCACTTTGAAAATAATTCATCGGGAAACTCAGGCTTTGATTGAGGCGTTTCGCGATTAGAACGATTTGGATTGATGCGAATATATTTATCCTTTTTTGAAAACAAAGCCATGAATTCTACTTACTCCTTTATTTTTTATCTTGATAAGCTGGTAAAAATTTCTCCATAAGAAAAGCTGTATCATAATCTCCAGCAATAACATTTGGATTAGCAATCAAATCCATTTGAAAGCGAGTATTTGTCACCACACCATCAATTTCTAATTCATAGAGTGCGCGTTGCATCTTCATTAGTGCATCAAAACGATTTTCACCATGCACAATAATTTTGGCAATCATACTATCATAATAAGGTGGAATCGTATAACCTGGATAAACTGCTGAATCTACACGCAGCCCCACACCACCACTTGGCAAATAAAGATTGGAAATCTTTCCTGGACTTGGTGCAAAGTTGAAGGCAGGGTTTTCAGCATTGATTCGACATTCAATAGCGTGTCCCGTTATATGTATATCTTCTTGACCAAAAGCTAGCTCTTGCCCCGCAGCGATTTTTATCTGTTCCTTAACAATATCGATCCCTGTTACAAATTCTGTTATCGGATGTTCAACTTGAACCCGAGTGTTCATTTCCATGAAATAAAATTCTCTTTTTCCTTCGTCAAACAAAAATTCAATCGTCCCTGCATTTTCATAGCCAACAGATTGAGCAGCTCGTACAGCAGCTTCACCAATTTGACAACGAAGGGTCTTACCAATTGCAACCGACGGGCTTTCTTCCAACACTTTTTGATTATTTCTTTGAAGCGAACAGTCGCGTTCACCTAAGTGAACGACATGACCATGTTGGTCAGCCAAAATTTGAACTTCAATATGCCGAGCCGGATAAATGACCCGTTCCATGTACATAGCACCATTTCCGAAAGCTGCTTTGGCTTCACTAGAAGCCGATTCAAAGGCAGCTGCTAAATCTTCTGCCTTTTCAACTTTCCGAATACCTTTGCCACCACCGCCAGCAGAAGCTTTGAGCATGACTGGATAGCCAATTTTTTCTGCAATCGCAAGTGCTTCGTCTGACGTATGAACTTCACCATCAGAACCTGGGATTACAGGCACATTCGCCTTAATCATCTGAGCACGCGCATTGATTTTATCACCCATTAAATCCATTACCGCTCCCGACGGACCAATAAATTTAATGCCAACTTCCTCGCACATGGTCGCAAACTTAGAATTTTCACTCAAAAAGCCAAAACCCGGATGAATTGCTTCAGAGCCTGTTAAAACAGCTGCTGACAATACTGCATTCATATTGAGGTAAGATTCTGTAGACTTTGCTGGACCAATACAAACTGCTTCATCTGCCAGTAAGGTATGGAGAGCTTCTTTATCAGCTTTTGAATAAACTGCTACTGTCGTAATTCCTAATTCTCTGGCCGCTCGAATAATTCGTACCGCAATTTCCCCACGGTTGGCAATTAAAATCTTACGAAACATGGTGAAATCTCCTTTTATTGTCCGAGTGCAAAAGTTAAAGTACCACTTGCTGCTAACTTCCCGTCAACTTCTGCTTTAGCTTCCACAACAGCAATTGTTCCACGACGTTTGACAAATTTAGCAGTCATGATAAGCTGGTCACCTGGAACAACTTGTCTCTTGAACTTGACCTTATCCATACCAGCATAAAAGACTAGCTTACCTTTGTTTTCTTCTTTAGACAATTCCAGCACACCAGCAGTCTGAGCCAAAGCTTCCATAATGAGAACGCCAGGCATAACAGGATACTGAGGAAAATGTCCGTTAAAGAAAGGCTCATTAATTGTCACATTTTTAAGAGCGACAATTTCATCTTCACTGACTTCCAAAACGCGATCCACCAACAGCATCGGGTAGCGGTGAGGAAGCGCTTCTTTTATTGCATTGATATCAATCATTTAATGCGTACCAGCCCTTTCCCAAATTCAACCATTTCTTCATTTTGAACCAGAATTTCTGTAACTAGACCGTCTTTAGGTGACGGAACTTCGTTCATGACTTTCATGGCCTCAATAATCATCAAGGTCTGACCTTTTTTCACTTGATCACCAACTGATACAAACGGTGGCTTATCCGGACCAGCGGCTAAATAAGCCACCCCAACCAAAGGACTTTCAACCACATCGCCCTCAGCTGCCTCTGGCTTTGCTACAGATACTGTTTCTTCAGTTGTTTCTGGAGCCAGCATTTCTGTTTGTGAAAGAGTATTTGCTATACCTACCGAAGGCTGGATTGGCGCTGCTTGCGGAACTACTCTGGCAGATGGTGTCACAGCTTGTCCTTCATTTTTACTGAAAGTTAATTCATCGCTTTGATTTTTATAAGAAAATTCGCGTAAACTTGATTGGTCAAATTGAGCCATCAAATCTTTGATTTCATTAATATTCATTTAAGCCTCCCAGCGCTTGAATGCAAGAACCGCATTATGCCCACCAAAACCAAAAGTGTTTGAGATAGCATAAGGAATATCATACTCTTTCCCTTGACCATAGATAACATTTGCCTCCATGTAGTCTGAGAGTTCTTGTGTTCCCGCAGTCATTGGTACAAAGCTATGACGCATCGCTTCAATAGTTGCAATAGCTTCAACAGCTCCAGCTGCTCCAAGTAAATGACCTGTAAAAGACTTTGTGGAAGAAACTGGTACTTCTTTTCCTAAAGCAGCGACAATTGCCTGGCTTTCACCTTTTTCATTAGCTTGTGTAGAAGTTCCATGAGCATTCACATAAGCAATGTCTGAAGGGTAAATTTCAGCTTCCTCAAGTGCCATTTTCATCGCCTTAATCGCACCAGCTCCTTCTGGATGTGGGGAGGTCATATGATAAGCATCACAAGTATTACCATAACCAACAATTTCTGCTAAAATCGTTGCTCCACGTTTTTCAGCGTGTTCCAAATTTTCTAGAACCAGCATCCCAGAACCTTCACCCATAACAAATCCATTCCGATCTTTGTCGAATGGAATAGAAGCACGAACTGGATCTTCAGTTGTAGATAAAGCCGTCAAAGCTTGGAAACCAGCGATAGCAAATGGTGTAATAGATGCTTCAGCCCCACCAACGAGCATAACATCTTGAAAACCAAATTTTATAGAGCGAAAAGCATCTCCGATAGCGTCATTTGATGAAGCACATGCTGTATTAATGGATTTACAAACTCCATTTGCGCCAAAGCGCATAGCGACATTCCCAGCTGCCATATTTGGCAAAGCTTTTGGTAGCGTCATTGGTTTGACACGTCTTGGACCTTTTTCGTGCAAGCGAAGAACCTGATCCTCAATTTCTTTAATGCCACCAATACCTGATGCGACAATAACACCAAAACGGTCATGATTGATGCTTTCAACATCTAACTTTGCGTTATTTACAGCTTCCTGTGCGGCATAAAGTGCATAAAGAGAATAGTTATCAAAACGATTGGTATCTTTTTTGATAAAATATTTATCAAAAGGAAAGTCTTGAACTTCTGCTGCATTGTGAACAGCAAAATCACTATTGTCAAACTTCGTGATTGGACCAATTCCAATCTTGCCGTTTACAAGACTATTCCAAAACTCCTCAGGTGTATTCCCGATCGGTGAAGTCAGTCCGTATCCTGTTACAACAACTCGATTTAGTTTCATATCGAACTCCTTTATTCTGATTTATAGCTAAGAAAAATATCTCTTCAAAACCTTCTATTTTTGTCCAACTTAATTTATCGTTACATGGCTAAGCCACCATCAATAGCAATAACTTGTCCTGTTAAATACTCTTGACGAGCTAGAAAGGTCGCTACTTCTGCCACTTCACTGGTATTACCAAAGCGCTTCATTGGAATCTGAGCCAGTGTAGCTTCTTTTACTTTATCAGACAAAACATCGGTCATATCTGACTCAATCATGCCTGGTGCAATAGCATTTACTCGTACATTACGAGCTGCTACCTCACGCGCTACAGATTTAGTGAAACCAATAAGCCCAGCTTTAGAAGCTGCATAATTTGCTTGACCGACATTCCCAATCAAGCCGACAACACTAGATACATTGATAATAGCACCCTGACGAGCTTTTGTCATTGGCTTCAAAACCGCTTGTGTCATATTAAAAGCACCAACAAGATTCACTTTCAAAACCTGCTCAAAATCTTCCTCAGTTAATTTCAACATAAGTTTATCTTTTGTGATACCAGCATTATTGACCAGAATATCCACGCTTCCAAGTTTTTCAATAGCTTCCTCTACCATTCGCTTAGCATCTGTACTATTTGATACATCACCAGATATCGGAATCACCTGACCTCCATAATCTGAAAATTCAGAAATGAGCTCCTCACCAATCTCACGGCGACCATTTAAAACAATGTTGGCACCTAAGCTTGCAAACTTATGAGCCATTGCAAGTCCAATGCCACGTGTTGAACCAGTTATAAAAACACTTTTTCCTTTAAGTTCCATACCTATTCCTTTTTTTCTAGAAGAACAGACAAGCTAGTTATATCTTCTACTTGAGCTATCTTCATTGATTTATCGATTTTTTTAATAAAACCAGACAGAACCTTACCTGGACCAATTTCAATAAAATCCGTTACACCTGATTTTTTCATTGTTGCGATACTATCATAAAAACGAACCGGTTCCATAACTTGACGAGTTAACAGTTCCTTAATCCGCCCTTGTTCCATGATAGTTGCTTCTGTATTTCCTACCAAAGGGAGTTTAAAATCAGTAAATTCGACTGTTGCTAAAACTTTTGACAATTTATCACTAGCTGGCTTTAACAAAGCTGTATGAAATGGGCCAGAAACTTTGAGTGGAATCAAACGTTTCACGCCAACTTCTTTTAACAATTCAACAGCTTTGTCAACCGCTTTAACTTCACCGCCAATAACAATCTGGCTAGGTGTATTGTAGTTTGCTGGTGATACAATTCCCAGCCGACTAGCCTCTTGACAGGCCGTTTCAATCGTAGCCAAATCAGCATTTAAAACCGCAACCATTTTACCAGAGCCAGCAGGAGCTGCCTCCTCCATAAAAACACCACGCTTTGCCACCAAATCAACCGCCGTTGTAAACTCCAAAGCACCAGCGGCTACCATAGCAGAGTATTCTCCAAGAGAAAGACCTGCCACTATGGCAGCTTGTATGCCTTCCTCCTGCAATAACCGATAGATAGCCACCGAAGTCGTCAAAATCGCTGGCTGAGTATACCGTGTCTGATTGAGTTTTTCTTCCTCACGATCAATTAAATTTCTTATATCATAACCTAATACTTGACTTGCTTCATCATAAGTTGCTCGCACTACATTGTACTGATCATAAAGGTCACGAGCCATTCCCAAATACTGAGCTCCCTGACCTGCAAATAGAAAGGCTGTTTTAGTCATTTCTAGTTACTCCTGCCCAACGGCTAGCCTCTTTTTGGATTACCTCTGCTGCGCCGTAGTATATATCTTTCAAAATTTCTTCAACTGTCTCTTCTTTGCTAACAAGCCCCGCAATTTGTCCTGACATGACAGAACCATGTTCAACATCACCCCGAACAACTGCATTTGCCAAAGCTCCTGCACCCAAGTTTTCAAAAACAGTTAAATCTGGATTTTCTTGCTTAAACGCATCCTTTTCTGCTTGATCAAATTCTCTAGTCAGTTTATTTTTCAAAGCTCGTACTGCATGACCAAAATGTTGAGCAGAAATAGTCGTATCAATATCACGAGCTTTTAAAATCATATTTTTATAATTTTGATGTGCATTTGACTCTTTTGCGACAACAAAACGTGTACCCACTTGCACAGCTTCTGCACCAAGCATAAAGCCTGCAGCTGCACCACGACCATCTGCAATCCCTCCTGCTGCAATCACAGGGATATCAATCGCTTCAACAACCTGACGAACCAGTGTCATAGTCGTTAATTTTCCGATATGACCTCCTGCTTCCATCCCTTCAGCAATAACTGCATCTGCGCCAATTTTTTTCATGCGCTTAGCCAATGCTACACTTGGTACCACTGGAATGACTGTAATCCCAGCGTCATGAAATCGTTGCATATATTTACTTGAATTTCCTGCGCCAGTTGTCACAACCTTGACACCTTCTTCAATGACCAAATCAACAATATCTTCCACAAAAGGAGACAACAGCATAATATTCACGCCAAAAGGCTTGTCTGTTAATGATTTAATCTTATCAATATTAGCTTTAACAACTTCTTTTGGCGCATTACCACCACCAATAATTCCAAGACCTCCAGCTTTAGATACAGCCCCAGCTAAATCACCATCAGCAACCCAGGCCATCCCACCCTGAAAAATAGGATATTTAATATTTAACAATTCTGTGACACGTGTTTGCATAATACCTCCTTACATGTTGCTTAAGTAATGGCTCAATTCTTTCAATTCAAGCACTTGTATACTTTGAAAATCAAACTATTACCTAAACAAGAGGGAGCGGAACATATCATCCAACTATAGACTTCATTATCCCACTCCGACAAAATTAACTCTTTACTGTTCTTTTTTCTTAAGCAAATCGGTTATACAGTTAACTTCACTGCCTACCTCAATACTTTTTTTAAAAGAGGGCGAGAATCTTATCTCAGCCCCGTTTCAACTTTTTATTTTGTTTTTTCTTCAACATAGGCAACTAAGTCACCAACTGTGTTCAATCCTTCTTCGGTTTCAATTTGAATATCGAATGCATCCTCAATTTCTGAGATAACTTGGAACAAATCCAATGAATCTGCGTCAAGGTCATCAAAAGTTGACTCAAGAGTAACTTCTGAAGGTTCTTTGCCAAGTTCTTCCACAATAATTTCTTGTACTTTTTCAAATACTGCCATGATAGACTCCTTTAAAAATAAATATTTATATTCATGTGATTACCACATAATAACTAAATTGTAACAATAAGTGTGCCCCATGTCAAACCTCCACCAAATCCTGATAGCAAAACTGTTTGGCTGCCATCAAGATGAATGACCCCCTTTTCAACACACTCAGATAAAAGAATTGGAATACTTGCCGCACTCGTATTCCCATATTCCATCATATTCGCAGGAAGTTTTTCCCTAGCTACACCAATTTTTTTCGCCATTTTATCTAAAATACGAATATTGGCCTGATGTAATAGTAAATAGTCAATATCCTCTACTTGAACATTACTGGATTCAATCGTGTCTTTAATAGAAGTTGCCACATCTCGAATAGCAAAATCAAAAATTTTACGACCATCCATCGTTAAATATAGTGCCGCTTCTTTCTTTTCGGAATAAGGGGAGGACAAACCATATTTACCACAAGTCAAGCTTTCCCCACGCGAACCATCCGTAAATTGACTTTCAGCGAGAAAATGCTGTTTCGAGGAACTTTCAAGAAGCACTCCTCCAGCACCATCACCGAAAAGAACCGCAGTTGATCGATCAGACCAGTCAAGGACTTTTGATAAAGTTTCACTTCCTATAACAAGACCTTTCTGATAACGACCTGAGGAAATTAACTTCTCAGCCATCGACAGGGCAAAAATAAAGCCGCTACAAGCTGCTGTCAAATCAAACGCAAAGGCATGATGGGCGCCAATATTTGCTTGAACTCGTGCAGCCGTTGAAGGCATCATAGAGTCTGGGGTAATAGTTGCCACAATGATAAAGTCAAGCTCATTTGCATTGATGTTCGCCTTTTTCAACAATTGATTTGCCACTTTAGTAGCCAGATCACTCGTTGACTCCGTTCGTGACAGATGTCGACGCTTTATTCCTGTTCGACTGGATATCCATTCATCGCTCGTATCCATGATTTTTGCCAAATCATCATTTGTAACCACCTGACTCGGAGCATAATGAGCAACTTGACTAATTTTAGCATAATTCATTATTTCAAATCCTCTAGAAAATGATACAGATTAGTTAGCCCTTTCCCCATCACTTCCATCTCATTGCTGTCCATTCCGTCTATGATTCTCTCAACCATTCTCTTGTGGAATCGTCTATGCAAACGATAAATCAGTCGGCCATTTTTTGTCAAATTTAGATGAACCACACGGCGATCAACTTCCGAACGTGTTCGTTCAATATAACCTTTTCTTTCAAGGTTGTTTAAACTAGTTGTTACGGTTCCTAATGTCACCATCAATTCCTTCGCAACACTGCTAGGGGTTGCATTGGGATTCTTTCCAACCACATCAATCGTATGCATTTCTTTGATAGAGATATCCTTGAAGCGACTGCCTCTCAAACTAGATTCTTCAATAACCAATACATTATTGAAAATAGACGTTAAATAATCATTGACCAATTGGTAATCCAAAAATCTATCCTCCTCTAACAAAAAACTTTTATCATCAAAACATTTGACTAAAAAAGTATATCAGATATCAAAATAAATTGCAACTACTTTTTTACTTCCCAGAAAATTTAGGACGACGTTTTTCTGCATAGGCTCGAACTCCTTCTTTAAAATCCTCTGTAAAAGCGAGAGATTTCTGCAATTTTAATTCCAAATCAGCATATTTTTGCCAACCTGCAAACATACTCTCCCATATCAACTCCTTAATAGCTTGGTAGGAATTTATAGAATGTCGCTTTAATTTCTTAATCAACTGACTTGTCACGTTACCTAATTTTTCAACTTCACAAACCTTATACAACAGCCCATAATCCAAGGCCTTTTCAGCATTCAATGCCTCACCTGTCATCACTAATTGAGTTGCTCTCGTCACACCAATCGCTCTTGCAAGCAAATACAATCCTCCCGCATCCGGAGAGAGACCTACTCCCACAAAAGCTTGAATAAAACGAGAACGCTCCGTTGCAATACAGAAATCCGCAGCTACTACCATATTAGCTGCTGCACCAGCAACTGGTCCATCCACACTCATAATGATCGGTTTAGGTAATTGTTTCATTGAGTAAGAAATTTCATTTACTAATTCAGCGATTTTTACCAAAGACTGAATATCATCTGCCTCCACCGCACGCTGCATTTCTGCCAAATCCCCTCCAACAGAAAACACTTTTCCATTTGCATTAATTAGCAATATTTGAACTAATTCATCTCCAGAAGCCATTTTTATCGCTCTTAAAATTTCTTCACACATGGGAACATTAAACCCATTGGAAACCTCTGGGCGATTCAAAGTCAATGTTGCAACACCGTCATTAACGCTATATAAAATATTTTCAAATTGCATTTAATTGCCTCCGACAATTATTTTCTTTGTAAATTAAATTATTTGACTATCAAATAATGCGATTACATTCTAGCATAAAATAATTGCTTTTGCAAGGAGGGAAGGTAAATTTGAAAAAAGTTCAGAATTTTGCTATAATTTAAACAATTAGCCAATAGGAGAAGTTATGAAAGTTGTTAAATTTGGAGGAAGCTCACTTGCCTCTGCTACCCAATTAGCAAAAGTATTACAGATTATCAAAGAAGATTCTGAACGGCGTTTTGTGATTGTATCTGCTCCCGGAAAACGAAACGCACAAGATACAAAGGTAACAGATGCCCTCATTAAATATTATCGAGACCATGTTGCTGGTAATGACGTAACAAAACATCAACAATGGATTATTCAGCGCTATCAAGACATGGCGATAGAACTGGAGCTCAAGCCAAATATTCTAGAAAGAATTTCAAAAAGTATCCAAAAGCTCGCAAGCCTTCCTATCGAAAATAATAAATTCCTATATGATACTTTTCTTGCTGCAGGTGAAAATAATAATGCGAAACTTATTGCAGCCTATTTTTCCCAAAATGGGATAAATGCACGTTATGTTCATCCCAGAGAAGCAGGACTTATTGTGTCCAGTGAACCAGGAAATGCGCGACTTCTCCCCTCCAGTTATGATAAAATCGAAGAATTAAATGAAGCTGATGAAGTATTGATTATACCAGGATTCTTTGGAGTAACAAAAGACGACCAGATTTGCACCTTTTCACGTGGTGGGTCTGATATTACTGGCTCCATTATTGCTGCAGGTGTAAAAGCTGATCTTTATGAAAATTTTACAGATGTTGATGGTATTTTCGCAGCTCATCCTGGCATTATTCACATGCCACATTCCATTCCAGAATTAACCTATCGTGAAATGCGTGAATTAGCTTATGCAGGTTTTACTGTATTACATGACGAAGCACTCATTCCAGCTTACCGCGGAAAAATTCCACTCGTTATTAAAAATACAAATAACCCTACTCATCCTGGAACGAGAATTGTTTTAAAGCATAGCAACGGGGATATTCCTGTGGTAGGTATCGCTGCAGATGCCCATTTCACCAGCATCAACATGTCTAAATACCTCATGAACCGTGAAATAGGTTTTGGTAGAAAAGTTTTGCAAATATTGGAAGATCTAAATATCCGTTGGGAGCACATGCCTACTGGTATCGATGACCTATCTATTATTCTTCGGGATCGTGAGTTGACCCCCATTAAAGAAGAGGAGATTCTTCGCCAATTAAGACTAAAATTAGAGGTCGACCACGCAGAAATTGAGCATAATCTCTCAATCATTATGATTGTCGGTGAAAAAATGAAAAGTCACATTGGTTTGACTGCTACCGCAACAAAAGCATTATCAGATAATCACATTAATATCCAAATGATTTCACAAGGATCTAGTGAAGTTTCAATCATGATTGTTATCAATTCCGAACAAGAAAAAGCAGCTATTAAAGCACTATACAAAGCATTTTTTGCATAAAATTGACTCTATCATGACAGTCATGATAGAGTCAATTTTTATTACCATTGAAATATCTTAGCTACATTATACAAGAACCATAAAAAATAAAGAAGACAAAGTAACAAGCTTTACAATTCCACTTTGTGTGATAAACTATGTGCCTTTTTGTATCATATTTTTCTCCCTTTACTTTACGGTAGGCTTGAGCACTGTTATTGTAGGGTGTTTGGAGTTCTTTAGGTATAACCTTTGATACGCACCCGCATAGCGGAAGATATTTATCTTCCACCTCACAGACCCAGACAGACAAAGAACACATAATAAAAGAAATCTTGTTTAAACAAGATTTCTAAACATATACAACTCCGGCAGTAGGACTCGAACCTACGACATCATGATTAACAGTCATGCGCTACTACCAACTGAGCTATGCCGGATAAATGCTAAGCGACTACCTTATCTCACAGGGGGCAACCCCCAACTACTTCCGGCGTTCTAGGGCTTA
>NZ_JANS01000010.1:0-1988 GCF_000524255.1 Streptococcus sp. AS20
GATGCCCAAGGAAAAGTTCAGTTCCAAGCTATTAACTACGACAAGGCAGGTGAGTACCACTACACCATTACAGAAAAAAATAATGGTCTGACAGGAGTTACTTATGACTCGAGCAAAGTCAAAGTCACAGTTAAAGTAACGGATGATGGTAAAGGGAAGCTAAGTACTACTGTGACTTATGACGGTGGTAAAAAGAACTTTAAGAATACGTTCACACCAAAAGAAATCACAGTACCACTACAAGTGACAAAAGCTTTAACTGGTCGCAATCTACAAGATGACGAGTTTGAGTTTGAGCTGTATGAAGGACAAAACAAGCTACTTCAAACAGTTAAAAATAAAGCAGATGGTACGATTCCTTTCACAGCTCTTAAGTTTACCAAAGCTGGTCTCTACAACTATACTATCAAAGAAAAAGATGGTAAGGTTCCAGGTGTTGACTACGATAAACAACCAATTAAGGTTACCATTCGTGTTCAACAGGAAGAGGATGGACAATTGATTTACAATATCGTCTACCTCGGTTTTGACGAGAGCGGTAAGAATAAAATTTCTAAACAAAGCTTTACAAATAAATATACTGCCAAAGGTACCGATGCTACTTTCTCTGTCACGAAGAAATTAACCGGACGTGCTTTGAAGGATGGCGAGTTTAGCTTTGAACTGAAAGAAGACGGCAAGGCAGACGTTCTTCAAACCAAGAAGAATGACAAAGCTGGTAAGGTTCAATTTGATGCAATCAAGTATCAAACTGTTGGTACCCACAAGTACACCATTACTGAGAAAAATACAGGATTGGGTGGTGTGACTTACGACACCAAGACCATCAAGGTAACAGTTGAAGTCATAGATAATGGTAAAGGTCAGCTTGTTTCAAAAGTAACCTACGAAAACAACGACCAAACCTTCAACAATACATACTCTAGTCAAAAGGTTAGTGCACAACTAGGCGTGACTAAAGAACTGACAGGTCGTGCATTAAACGATCAAGAGTTTGAATTTGAATTAGCTGGATCGGATGACAATGTTCGTCAGACGAAGAAAAATGCAGCAGACGGTCGTGTTACTTTTGATGCGATTGACTATACAAAAATCGGAACTTATCGTTACACTATCAAAGAGAAGGACAATGGCTTAGGTGGTGTGACCTATGATAAGAAAGAAATCAAAGCGACTGTCAAAGTTACTGATGATGGCAATGGTCAGTTAGTTGCCCAAGTATCTTATGATACAGCTAATCCAACCTTCCGCAATACTTACCTTGCTAAGGAAACAACTGCGACATTAGAAGCGAACAAAGTGCTAACTGGTCGCGACCTAGAAGCGAATGAATTTGCCTTTGACTTGATTGATCCAAACGGTAAAGTGGTGGATACCGTTAAGAACGCTAAAGATGGTAAGATTTCATTTAAAGAGTTGACATTCAAAACAGCTGGAACTTATACTTATACCATTAAAGAACAAGCTGGTGCTTTAGGCGGTGTGAAATATGACACCAAAGTAATCAAAGCAACAGTCACTGTCACGGATGATGGTAAAGGTCAACTACATACAACAGTTGCTTATGAAAACAACCAAAACACCTTCACGAATACTTATTCAGCAGATAAAGCAACTGCGACTCTTTCTGCTAAGAAGCTATTAGAAGGTCGTAACCTCAAAGAAGGGGAATTTGAATTTGAACTGACTGGTACAGACGATCAAGTTCGCCAAACGAAGACAAATGCACAAGATGGTAGCGTCACTTTCGATACCATTGAGTATACTAAGGTAGGTACTTATCACTACACCATCACCGAAAAAGATACGAAACTCGGTGGTGTGAAATATGACACCAAAGTGATCAAAGCGACAGTCAAAGTTACTGATGATGGTCAAGGCCGCTTAGTAACAAAAGTTGCTTATGAAAAAGATGATCAGACCTTCAAGAACACTTATTCCGCTGCAAAAACAAACGCACAACTCTCTGTTAAGAAAGCCTTGACAGG